>NZ_DASSTI010000001.1:0-23763 GCF_035708005.1 Segeticoccus sp.
ACGGGGGTGTCGATGCTCGGGAAGATGTTGAGCACCACGCGGCCGGACAGCTCCGCGGAGGGCAGGTCGCCGAGGTCGGAACCGGTGAGCGTGAACGCCGGCGCCTTCGCGCCGACTGCGGGCAGCTCTCCGACGGTCTGAACGGGGTTTCCCTTGAGTGCGGTCGTGGCCATGACCTGTTTCTACACGCCCCCGTCCGGGACGGACCCGGCGGGGCCCGTTCGATAGCCTGATCGTTGGCCCGCACCGCAGCACCCGGTGTTCACCACCACCCAGGGAGAGACAGCGTTCATGGCAAGGATCATCTACACGCTCACCGACGAGGCGCCGATGCTGGCGACCTACTCGTTCCTGCCGGTCGTCGAGGCCTTCGCGGCCAAGGCCGGCCTGGAGGTGGAGACGCGCGACATCTCTCTCGCCGGCCGGGTGCTGGCCGCGTGGAGCGACCGGCTGCCCGAGGACCAGCGGGTCAATGACGCGCTGGCGGAGCTGGGCGAGCTCGTCGAGCGGCCCGAGGCCAACGTGATCAAGCTGCCGAACATCTCCGCCTCGGTCCCCCAGCTGAAGGCCGCCATCGCGGAGCTGCAGTCCCAGGGCTTCGACCTTCCGAACTACCCGGACGAGCCGGGCACCGACGAGGAGCGGGAGGTCCGCGCGCGCTACGACAGCATCAAGGGAAGCGCCGTGAACCCGGTTCTGCGCCAAGGGAACTCCGACCGTCGCGCCCCGGAAGCAGTCAAGAACTACGCACGGCGCCACCCGCACTCGATGGGTGCGTGGAGCAAGGACTCCCGCACCAACGTGGCCACCATGGCTGCCGATGACTTCCGGCACAACGAGCAGTCGGTGGTCCTGCCGGGCGCGGACACGCTCACCATCCAGCTCGTCGGCACGAGCGGCACGACCGTCCTCAAGGAGGGCCTGCAGGTCCTCGAGGGCGAGGTGGTCGACGCGACGGTGATGCGGGCCGCGGCCCTCGAGGAGTTCCTCCGCGCGCAGGTCGCCCGCGCCAAGGCCGACGACGTGCTCTTCTCGGTCCACCTCAAGGCCACGATGATGAAGGTGTCGGACCCGATCATCTTCGGCCACGTCGTGCGCGCCTTCCTGCCCGAGGTCTTCGAGCAGTATGGCGACCAGCTGGCGGCCGCAGGCCTGTCACCGAACGACGGGCTCGGCTCCATCCTGTCGGGACTGGACCAGCTGCCCGAGGACGTCCGCGACGCTGTCCGTGCGGCCATCGACAAGGGCCTGGACAGCGGGCCCCGGCTGGCGATGGTCAACTCGGACAAGGGCATCACGAACCTGCACGTCCCCAGTGACGTGATCATCGACGCATCGATGCCGGCGATGATCCGCACCTCCGGACACATGTGGGGACCGGACGGCGAGGAGCACGACACGCTCGCCGTGATCCCGGACAGCTCCTACGCGGGCGTCTACCAGGCCGTCCTCGACGACTGCCGGGCGAACGGCGCCTTTGACCCGACCACGATGGGCTCGGTGCCGAATGTCGGGCTGATGGCCCAGAAGGCGGAGGAGTACGGCAGCCACGACAAGACCTTCGAGATCCAGGAGCCCGGCACCGTCCAGGTGGTGAACTCCGCCGGCGAGGTGCTCATGGAGCACGAGGTGCAGCCGGGCGACATCTGGCGCGCCTGCCAGACCAAGGACGCGCCGATCCGCGACTGGGTCAAGCTCGCCGTCACCCGCGCCCGTGCCTCGCAGACACCGGCCGTGTTCTGGCTCGACCCAGAGCGCGCCCACGACCGCAACCTCATCGAGAAGGTGAGGACCTACCTGGACGAACAGGACACCGCCGGCCTGGACCTGCGGATCCTGTCCCCGGTCGAGGCGACGACGCTGTCGCTGGAGCGGATTCGCCAGGGCGCGGACACCATCTCGGTGACCGGCAACGTGCTGCGCGACTACAACACCGACCTGTTCCCCATCCTCGAGCTCGGCACCAGCGCGAAGATGCTCTCGGTGGTGCCGCTCATGGCCGGTGGCGGCCTCTTCGAGACGGGCGCCGGCGGGTCCGCACCCAAGCACGTGCAGCAGCTGCTGAAGGAGGACTACCTGCGGTGGGACAGCCTGGGCGAGTTCCTCGCACTCGCGGAGAGCTTCCGCCACGAGGCGGGCGAGGGCAACGCCCGCGCCGAGGTCCTCGCCGGAGCCCTGGACCGGGCCACCGAGACGCTGCTCAACGAGAACAAGTCGCCGGCACGCAAGCTGGGGCAGATCGACAACCGCGGCAGCCACTTCTACCTGGCCCTCTACTGGGCGCAGGAACTTGCGCAGCAGAGCGACGACGCGGAGCTCGCCGCTGCGATGAAGCCGATCGCGGAGGCGCTGGCCGCCGGCGAGGACACGATCAACGCCGAGCTGATCGGCGTGCAGGGCAACCCCACTGACCTCGGCGGCTACTACCGACCCGACCCCGACAAGGCCGCCGCAGTGATGCGTCCGTCCGCCACCTTCAACGCGGTTCTCGCGCAGCTGCACTGACGCTCCCTCACGGTGCGTGGCGCCGGGGCGCGCGCCCCCACGCGCCACGCACCGAGACGGGTTGCTTCCCATCCACCGACGACTCCCCTAGCCTCGGGGCGGCGGCGAGAGGTGCGACATGGACGTCATACAGTTCATCCACGACCGGTGGTCGGTGCTCTGGTACCTCGCCTACCAGCACGCCAGTGTGGTGGTGCAGTCGCTGGTCCTGGCGACCGTCGTCGGTGTCGCCCTCGCGGTGCTGGTCTACCGCTCACCGTGGGCGTCGGCCGTCGGCAACGCGACCAGCGCGGTCGGCCTCACGATTCCTTCCTACGCGCTGCTCGGTGTGCTGATCGTGATCGTCGACAACGGCGTCGCGGTCTCCGTGATCGCGTTGGCGTTCTACGGAAGCCTGCCCATCCTGCGCAACGCCATTGTCGGTCTGCGCAGTGTCGACCCGGCACTGGTGGAATCCGCCCGCGGCATGGGCATGAGCCGGCTGACCACGTTGGCGCGTCTGGAGATCCCGCTCGCGTGGCCGATCATCATGACCGGTGTGCGCATCTCGGGGCAGATGCTCATGGGCATCGCGGCGATCGCCGCCTACGTCCTGGGTCCCGGTCTCGGTGGCTACATCTTCGCCGGCATCTCCCGGACCGGCGGCGCCAACGCCACCAACTCGATCGTCGCCGCAACGGTCGGCATCCTCATCCTGGCCATCCTGCTCGACGTCGTGCTCAACGTCGTCAGCCACGCCACGACCTCAAGGGGCATCCGTGTCTGAGACCCTCCAGAACCCCGCAGGCCAGGCCGGCGGGACGTCGGCGAGCCCGGCCGCCGTCCACGGCGAGCAGATCGTGCTGGACGCGGTCACCAAGCGCTACCCACGACAGGCCAGCCCCGCCGTGGACAACATCTCGATGACCATCCCGGCCGGCGAGATCGTCATGCTCGTCGGGCCGTCCGGTTGCGGCAAGACGACCACGATGAAGATGATCAACCGGCTCATCGAGCCGACCAGCGGACGGATCCTCATCGGCGACGAGGACGTCACCGACCAGAACCCCAACGAGCTGCGCCGGCGGATCGGCTACGTCATCCAGGGCGCCGGGCTGTTCCCGCACATGACGGTCGGGGAGAACGTCGGCCTCGTGCCGGGACTGCTCAAGTGGGACAAGGGCCGCATCCGCAGCCGCGTCGACGAGCTGCTCGAGCTGGTCAACCTCGACCCGGCGCAGTACCGCGACCGCCACCCGCGTGAGCTGTCCGGAGGGCAGCAGCAGCGGGTGGGCGTGGCACGGGGCCTCGCCTCGGACCCGCCCGTGCTGCTCATGGACGAGCCGTTCGGCGCGGTCGACCCCATCACCCGGCAACGGCTGCAGGACGAGCTGCTGCGCCTGCAGGAGGAGCTGCACAAGACGATCGTCTTCGTCACCCACGACTTCGACGAGGCCGTCAAGCTGGGCGACCGGATCGCCGTGCTCCAGGTCGGCTCCGAGCTCGTGCAGTACGACACCCCCGAGCAGATCCTCGCCCACCCCGCGAACGAGTTCGTCGAGGGGTTCGTCGGGGAGGGAGCCACCCTCAAGCAGCTGACCCTCACGCGCGTGGGGGACGTCGAGCTGGACCAGGCCGCCGTCGTCCACATCGGCGACAGTCCGGCCGTCGCCGCCGACCGGGCCCGGGCCCTCGGCCGGGAACACGTCATCGTGCTCGACGAGCGCGATCGCCCGCAGCGCTGGGTGTCCCTGCGGGAGCTGCAGCGACCCGGCGCGCTCGACCAGGTCCGGCGCGACCGCGAGGTCGAGGTGGTCAGCCTCACCTCCACCCTCAACGACGCCCTCGACGTGATGCTCACCTCGAGCCACGGCGTCGTCCTCGTCACCGGCCCGCGCAACGCCTACCACGGGGTCATCCGGGTGGAGACGATCATGGAGGCGATGCAGGCCCAGCAGGCCGCCGAGCCGGAGCACCCGGCCACCCCCGAGGCGCCTGCGGGGGCGCCGTCATGACGGCCACCGCCGTCGAGATGGAGAGCGAGGAGACCCTCGCCACCCAGGTCTCGACGGACCGGCCGAGCCTGCTGCGCCTGGTCGGCCAACCCCTCGCCTGCCTGGCGGTCGTCGTCGGTGCGCTCGTCTATGTGCGCGTCGCGGACGTGTCGGTGCCCGAGCAGCGCCAGCTCGGGACGGCGAACCTGCTCACGCTGCTGGGCCAGCACCTGCTCATCAGCGTCATCGCCACGGCGCTCGTGTGCCTCCTCGCCGTGCCCACGGGCGTGCTGCTCACCCGTGGGTCGGCGCGACGCTTCTCCAAGCCGATCATCACCGTGGCCGGCTTCGGTCAGGCGGCACCGGCGATCGGGCTGATCGCCTTGGGCGCCGTCGTCTTCGGGATCGGCAAGTTCGGTGCCATCGCGGCCCTGACCGTCTACGGCCTGCTGCCGATCATCGCCAACACCGTCGCCGGCCTGGACAGCGTGGACCGCCGGCTGGTGGAAGCCGCACGGGGCATGGGGATGACGGGCACGGCGACGCTGCTCCGGGTCGAGCTGCCGCTCGCCCTCCCGGTGATCATCGCCGGGATGCGCACGGCACTGGTGCTCATCGTCGGGACCGCCACGCTCGCCACCTTCACCGGCGCCGGCGGCCTCGGGTCGCTCATCACGGTGGGCATCACGCTGCAGGAGCACACCGTGCTGGTCGTCGGCGCCATCCTGGTCGCCGCACTGGCCCTGTTCATCGACTGGCTCGCCCGACTCGTCGAGATCTATGCGGCTGCCCGGGAGGGATCGTGACCTCAGCGTCCCGGCGGGGCCGTCCCCGCCCGCGTCGGCTGCGCCGGCCGCGCCGTGGCGCGACGGCGGCCGCCCTCGCCGTCACGCTGTGCGCGGCGCTGGCCGGCTGCGGACTGCACTCCTCCAGCGGGATCGTGCTCGCCGCCAAGCCGGGAGCGATCAAGGCGCAGCCCAACCTGCAAGGCGTCCACCTCACGGTCGGCGCGAAGAACTTCACCGAGCAGCTCATCCTCGGCGACATGCTCTCCACGATGCTCAGCGCGGCGGGAGCCAAGGTCACCAACCTGTCCAACACCCCGGGAAGCTTCGGTGTCCGACAGGGACTGCTGAGCGGCAAGATCGACCTGTCGCCGGAATACACCGGGACCGGCTGGATCACCTATCTCGGTCACGACAACCCCATCAAGGGCTCGCGCGCACAGTGGCGGGCCGTGGCCAAGGAGGACAAGGCGAAGAACGACCTCATCTGGCTGCCGCCGGCCGCGGAGAACAACACCTACGCCTTTGCCATCCGGGAGAGCAAGGCCAAGCAGCTCAAGATCACCAAGCTGTCCCAGCTCAAGGCGCTGCCCAAGAAGGAGCTCACCTTCTGCGTGGAGAGCGAGTTCGCCAGTCGCAACGACGGATTCGTGCCGATGCTCAAGAAGTACGGCATGAAGAAGTCCGACCTCGGCAAGATCACCGTCCTCGACACCGGCGTGATCTACACCGCGACGGCCAAGGGACAGTGCAACTTCGGCGAGGTGTTCACCACCGACGGGCGCATCCCCCGGCTGCACCTGCGCGTGCTCGAGGACGACAAGCACTTCTTCCCGCGCTACAACCTCACCGAGGTCGTGCAGGGGGACGTGCTGCGCGCCCACCCCGAGCTCAAGCCGATGATGGCCAAGCTGAACGCCAAGCTGGACAACCGGGTCATGCAGAAGCTCAACGCCAAGGTCGACGTCGACGGCGACGACCCCGCGATCGTGGCCCGTGACTGGCTGGTGCAGGAAGGCCTCGTCAGGATGCCGTGAGGCCGTGCCGAGGAGCCCCGCTCAGGCTGCTTCCACCGGAAGGTCCGCCACGCACCGGAATCCGACGTTGCCCGTCGTGGAGTCGGGGGACAGCCCCTGCCGCGCCGCCACGCGGTAGCGGCGGCAGTATGACGCGTGGCACAGGTACGAGCCGCCCTTGGCGACGCGGTCCGGTGACCCCGGCGCGAACCTGCTGGCACACCACTCCCAGATGTTGCCGCACATGTTGAACAGGCCGAATCCGTTGGGCGGAAAGGCATTCGCGGGTGCGGTGCCGTACCACCCGTCGGCGCAGGTGTTGTTCTGCGGGAACTCGCCCTGCCACACGTTCATGCGGTGCTCGCCGCCCGGTTCGAGCTCGTCGCCCCACGGGAAGACGCGCTGCTCCAGGCCGCCGCGCGCGGCATACTCCCACTCGGCCTCGGTGGGCAGGCGGCCGCCGGCCCACACGGCATACGCCGCAGCGTCGTGCCAGCTGATGTGCACGACGGGGTGGTCCGGACGGTTGGCGATCCCGGACTGTGGGCCCTCCGGGTGGCACCAGCTCGCCCCCTCCACCTGCCGCCACCAGGGTGCGGCGGCGACACCGCGCGTCGGTGGGAAGTCGTCCGGCAACAGTCCCGCGAACACGAACGACCACCCGTCGCGCTCGGCGTCGGTCGTGTAGCCGGTCCGTCCCGCGAACTCGGCGAACTCCGCATTCGTCACCGTGCACGGGCTGATCGCGAACGGTGCCACCTGGACTCGGCGCAGCGGCCCCTCGAGGTCCTCGGCATACGCCAGCGTGTCCTCGCTGCCCATCGTGAACACGCCACCGGCGAGCGGCACGGTCACCGCGAGGCCCCCGGCGCTCGGCGCGGGAGCGGCCCGCTCCCTCGGCGCGGGCCGGTGGGGTTCGCCTCCCGGAGCGCAGCAGCCGTGCCCGGCCCGGGTCACTGGTGTGCCCGCGCCTTCAGGTCCCGCTCGGCCCGGTCCAGAGGGGTCGGCTCCCCCCGCAGCTCGATCCGGACCCACGCGAGGTCGCCCTCGAACCCGTTGGCCAGTGGCGCGTACTCCTCGGTCACCGGCGTGCCGCGGTCGACCCCCACGTTGAGGGTCTCGTCGAAGGAGAAGTAGTACGCCGTCGTCCGCTCCAGCCGGCCGGCACCGACCTGCGCGGCACCGTCGTGCAGCGTGACGTCCGCCCCGGCCCCGGCGGCGCCGCCGTCGAACTCGAACTCGACCCGCAGCTCATGGGGACCCATCGGCACGGGCGCCTCCGAGCGCACGGTCACCAGGTCGCGGCCGTAGCAGTTGTAGGCGTAGCACAGGTGGCCGTCCCGCAGGTACATCGACCACCCGCCGAACCGGCCGCCCTGGGCCACGAGCACCCCCGTGGCCCGCTCGTCCGTGATCGTCAGCGACGCCGTCACCGCGTGCGAGACGTTCTTGGTGTTGAGCGTCGCCTCCTCGGTGAACCGGCCCATGCCGGGCCGGTAGGTCACCGAGCGGCGGCCGGCGAACAGGCTGGGACGGCCCGCGACCTCGGGGTTCTCCCGCTCGGTCACCCGGTCATCGAGGGGGAACACCTGGTAGCGGCTGGCCTCCTGGACGAACAGCGCCTGCAACTCGCGCAGCCGCTCCGGCTCCTGCGCCGCCAGGTCCCTCGACTGGGTCCAGTCGCGTGTGGTGTCGTACAGCTCCCACACGTCGTCCTCGAAGGCGGGCAGCCCCTCCGGCACCATCACCCACGGTATGCCGTGCCGCGTCACCGCCGTCCACCCCTCGTGGTAGACGCCCCGGTTGGCGCACATCTCGAAGTACTGCGTCGTGTGCCGCTCAGCGGCCTCGGCGTCGGCGAGGGTGTACGCGAAGCTGGTCCCCTCGAGCGGCTGCTGGTCCACCCCGGCGAATCGCTGGGGCTCAGGGACGCCGGCGAGCTCCAGCACCGTCGGCAGCACGTCGATGACGTGGTGCCACTGGTGCCGCACCCCGCCGGGATCGGGAACGTGGTCGCCCCATCGCAGGACCAGCCCGTCGCGGGTGCCGCCGTAGTGGGACGCCACCTGCTTGGTCCACTGGTAGGGCGTGTTCATCGCGAGCGCCCAGCCGACCGGGTACAACCCGTAGGTCGTCGCGTCACCGAAGTGGTCCAGCCTGGCTGCCATGTCGGTCACGTCGTCGACGAACCCGTGGCCGACCAGGTGCTCACGCAGCGTGCCGTCGACGCCCCCCTCGCCCGAGGCGCCGTTGTCGCCGAGGAGGTAGAGGAACACCGTGTCGTCGAGCACCTCCAGCTCGGCGAGCGCGTCGACCAGGCGGCCGACCTGCGCATCGGTGTGCTCGGCGAAACCCGCGTAGGTCTCCATGAACCGGGCCGCCACGGCGCGCCGCGTGTCGTCCAGCTCGTCCCAGTGGGGAACGTCCTGCGCCCACGGCGCCAGCTCGGCGTCCGGCGGCACGATCCCGAGCTCCCGCTGGCGCTGGAGGGTGAGCTCGCGCTGCCGGTCCCAGCCGTGGTCGAACTGCCCGCGGTACCGGTCGCGCCAGCTCGACGCCACGTGGAACGGGGCGTGTGTCGCTCCGAAGGCGAGGTAGGCGAAGAACGGCCGGTGCGGGGTGAGGACCTGCTGGGTCCGCACCCAGTCCACGGCGTCGTCGACGAGGTCCTCGGACAGGTGGTAGCCGTCCTCCGGAGTCCTGGTTGGCTCCACGGGGGTGGTCTGCCGGTACAGCTGCGGGTACCAGTGGTTCATCTCGGCGCCCATGAAGCCGTAGAAGTGCTCGAACCCCTCGCCGGTCGGCCACCGGTCGAACGGCCCCGCCTCGCTCACCTCGCCGGCCGGTGTCTGGTGCCACTTGCCGAAGGCGGCGGTGCTGTAGCCGGCTGCGTTCAGGATCTGGGCCGTGGTTGCCGCGGTCGCCGGGCGGACGCTCGTGTAGCCCGGTGCCGCCGTGGCCATCTCGGTCGTGCCGCCCATGCCCACGGAGTGGTGGTTGCGCCCGGTGAGCAGCGCCTGCCGGGTCGGGGAGCACAGCGCGGTGACGTGGAACCTGCTGTAGCGCAGGCCCTCTCGCGCGAGTCGCTCGGCCGTGGGCATCCGACAGGGGCCACCGAACGCGCTGGACGCCCCGAAGCCCATGTCGTCGACCACCACCAGGACGACATTCGTGGCCTTCGTCGCCCTCGAGCTGACGTCGCTCCGTGTCGGCAACGGGTTCATGCGCGCAGCCGTCCGGTCATGCCGCCTGTATAGCAGCCCCGCGGGCCGACGCGATCAGCTCACGCGGCGCACCGAGGCGCCCGCGCGCACGGCGCGTGGGATCTCTGCGGAGGCGTCGACGAGCGCGAGGAGGGCCGCCAGCCTTCCCGGCGCGTCCGCGGAGTCGATGTCGACGGTGTAGGAGATACCGGTCGAGGCCCACGTGCGTGCGTCGAAGCCCCCGCTGGCAGCAACCCGCACCCCGGCCAACTCGATCCCGGCCTCGGCTGCCGCCCGGTAGAGGTCGTTGAGCACGCACCCGGCGACGGCGACGTGCAGCAGGTGACCGCCGGTGAAGTCGGCCTCCACGGTGACGCCCTCGGTCGTCCACGGGTGCGCGAAGCGCACCGCTGCCTCGTCGTCCGCCCGCAGCGACCCTGCGCCGACGACGACCTCGAACTGGTCACTCATCGCGTTGATCACCACCGCCTCTCTCGCCGCTTCGCCGACCCCTCGATTCTGCTCGCGTGGAGGGCCGGGAGGGGCGGGATCTCAAGAACCCGAGGGCAACCGGTCCTGACCGTCCGCGGAGGCGAACCACGTGGTGCCGTCATACTCCAGCGCCCGGCCGAGTTTGAACCGGGAGGTGGCTGACAAGCCGCTGGGAAGGTCCTCCAGGTCGAACCACCCGACCTCGAGCGACTCGTCGTCGTTGACGCGAGGCTCCCCGGCCAGGTGGCGGCAGCGGAAGGTGAGGTCGAGGTACTGCGCGGCGTCCCCGTTGGGGTAGGTCGTCGGCGGCATCATCCAGACGCTCACCAGCGCCTCGACCCGCGCGACCACCGCCGTCTCCTCCTCGACCTCGCGCAGCAGTCCGGGGGCTGGTTGCTCCCCGGGCTCGAGGATGCCGCTCGGCAGGCCCCAGCGGCCGTTGTCGGCGCGGCGGCCCAGCAGCAGCCGGCCGCGGTCGTCGAGCACCACGCCGGTCACGCCGGTCATCGGCAGCAGCTGGTGGCCGATCTTCTCGCGCAACCGGAGGACGAAGTCGGGAACAGGCACACCCCGACCCTAGGGTCACGCCGTCGCCCGCTGGGCGGAGTCGTGCCCTCGCAGCAGGCTGAGCAGCTACGCGGTCGACAAGAACTCCCAGGTCGTGCTCGACGGGATGCGCACCTGAGGTGACTGGGCCGTGAAGCCGGGCATCCGGGCATACCGGAGCCGACCCGCACTCGCCCCGAGGCGCACCGTCGCACGCTGCTAACGTCGCCGTCGTAGAGAACCAGCCACTCGTCTCGAAGGGTCGTCCCGTGAGTCCTACTCCCGTCAAGGTGGCCGTGACCGGCGCCGCCGGCCAGATCGGCTACAGCCTGCTCTTCCGCATCGCCAGCGGTGCCCTGCTCGGGCCGGACACCCCGGTCGAGCTGCGCCTGCTCGAAATCACCCCGGCGCTCAAGGCCCTCGAGGGCGTGGTGATGGAGTTGGACGACTGCGCCTTCCCCGGCCTGGCCGGGGTGGAGATCGGCGACGACCCCAACACCATCTTCGACGGCGTCAACGTCGCCCTGCTGGTCGGCGCCCGGCCGCGCAGCAAGGGCATGGAGCGCGGCGACCTGCTCGAGGCCAACGGCGGCATCTTCAAGCCGCAGGGTGAGGCCCTCAACGCCCACGCCGCCGACGATGTGCGCATCACGGTGACCGGTAACCCCGCCAACACCAATGCCCTGATCGCGATGAACAACGCGCCCGACATCCCCAAGGAGCGGTTCGCGGCCCTGACCCGGCTGGACCACAACCGCGCGATCGCCCAGCTGGCCGCCAAGACGGGGGCCACGGTGCGCGACGTGACCAAGATGACGATCTGGGGAAACCACTCGGCGACGCAGTACCCGGACATCTTCCACGCCGAGGTGGCCGGGCAGAACGCGGCCGAGAAGGTCGGCGACCAGTCGTGGCTGGAGGACACCTTCATCCCGACGGTGCAGAAGCGGGGCGCGGCCATCATCGAGGCCCGGGGGGCGTCCTCCGCGGCGTCGGCGGCCTCCGCGACGATCGACCACACCCGTGACTGGCTGCAGGGCACCCCGAAGGACAACTGGGTGTCCATGGCGGTCTGCTCCGACGGCTCCTACGGCGTGCCGGAGGGCCTGATCTCCTCCTTCCCGGTGACCACCTCCGGCGGGGACTGGTCGATCGTGCAGGGCCTGGAGATCGACGACTTCTCCCGCAGCCGCATCGACGCCACGGTCGCCGAGCTGGAGAGCGAGCGCGAGGCGGTCAAGGGCCTCGGCCTGGTCAAGTAGCGACCACGGACGACGGACGGTTGTTGCTGAAGGTTCGCGGTTCGCGTGAGCGGCCGTCCTTCAGCAACAACCCCGCCGGACGACCCCGCCGGACACACCCCGCCGGACACACCGGGCCGTCGGCGGGGTCAGCGCGGGCTCAGCTCGACGTTGGTGACCACGATGACCAGGGCCAGGGCCAGCCCCCAGAGCGCCACGACGTCGTACCCGCGCGAGCGCACCACGAGCGCACCGACCACGGAGCGCGGCAGCACCAGCCGCAGGATGCCGGCGAGCGCGAAGCTGCCGGCCATGACGAACCCCCCGAGGCGCAGCGCCCCCAGGGCGATGATGGCGAGCCCGGCGGCGAACCCGAGACCGAGGACCCACCACAACCGGAGCGCGGAGGCACGGGGCCCGATCATCCGGTGCTCATCCGGCCTTCACTCCAGAGGTCCAGCGGTCATCCGGGCCGTGCGTCGTCCAGCCCTCACCGGGCCTGCCGCTCCGCCGCCTCGACGACGTTGCTGAGCAACATGGCCCGCGTCATCGGGCCCACTCCCCCGGGGTTCGGCGAGAGCCACCCGGCGACCTCCGCCACGTCGGGGGCGACGTCGCCGACGACCTTCGACCTGCCGGTGGCGTCGTCCACGACCCGGCTCACCCCGACATCGAGCACGGCCGCCCCGGGTTGCACCATCTCGGCGGTCACGATCCCGGGCTTGCCGGCCGCGGCCACGACGATGTCGGCCTCGCGGACGTGGGCGGCGAGGTCGCGGGTGCCGGTGTGGCACAGCGTCACGGTGGCGTTCTCGCTGCGTCGGGTCAGCAACAGCCCGAGCGGGCGCCCGACGGTGATCCCCCGGCCGATGATCGTGACGCGGGCACCTGCGATCGGGACGTCATACCGTCGGAGCAGCTCGATGATGCCGACCGGGGTGCAGGGCAGCGGTGCGTCCTTGCCGAGCACCAGCGAGCCGAGGTTGAAGGGGTGCAGGCCGTCGACGTCCTTGGCCGGGTCGACCCGCGACAGGATCGCGAACTCGTCCAGCCCCGTGGGCTGCTGGACCAGGAAGCCGGTGCAGGCCGGGTCGGCGTTGAGCTCGTCGACGACCGCCTCGACCTGCTCCTGCGTGGTGCCGGCAGGCAGGTCGCGGCGGATGCTCTCCACGCCGATCTCGGCGCAGTCCTTGTGCTTGGCACCGACGTACCAGTGACTACCGGGGTCGTCGCCCACGAGTACGGTCCCGAGCCCCGGCACGATCCCTCGGTCGCGCAGCGCACTGACCCGGGCCTTCAGCTCGTCCTTGATCGTCGCCAGAGTTGCCTTGCCGTCCAGGAGAGTTGCCGTCACAGCGGCCATCTTCCCACGTGCGGGCTGCTCAGCCGGGACGCCCCGCAGGCGGGCGGCGTTGTGCCGCCCACGCGGCCGCGTACGCCGCCAGCAGCGTGATCACCACCCCCACGACCACCTGTATGCCGATCCGTTGCGTCCCGGTCGGTGCCACCAGGTCGAGGGCCACGGCCGTGGCGAGCTGCCCGGTGAGCATGACGAGCGTGTAGAGCAGCATCCCGAGGTACTGCACCACGACCGCCGAGATCACGATGAACGGGACCCCGAGGACGCCCCCGAGCCAGGCCCACCACGGCGCGGACAGGTCCGCGGGCGAGTGCAGCGCGGCCGTCACGAGCCGGACGAGGGCGACGACGACGAGGAAGCACAGGCCTGTGGCGAAGTTGAGCCAGCCCGTCGCGACACTGCTGCCGCTGGTGGCGTTCACCTGTCCGTTCGTCGCCTGCTGGACGGTGGTGCAGGCGCCGACGACGAAAGCGAGGACCGCCGGCAGGATCACCGACGGGCCGGTCCCGCCGTGCTGCCCGCTGACGGCCACGGCCACCCCCACGACGGCCACCGCAGCGGCCAGCAGCCGGCCGACGGTCACCGGGCGGTGCCCGGCCGGTGAGAGGCCGAGCCGGTCCACGAGCAGCGAGTTCCCCGTCTGTCCCCCGACCACCGCGATGGTGAACACGGCGACGCCGGCCAGCGGGACGGCATACGTCTGGACTGCGACGTAGGCTGCCCCCGCGAACCCGCCGAGGCACTGCCACCAGCGCAGCTCGCCCCGGCGCACCGCACCGGGCAGCGACAGCAGGGCACGGCGCGCGCCGGGCACGGCGAGCAGCAGCGCCGTCAGCACCACCAGACCCGAGGAGAAGCTCCACAGGGCGGCGTCGGTCGGCGCGCCCCAGCTCAGGCTGAGCTGGCCGTTGAGCTGGGACTGCACCGACAGCAGGGCCCCGCCGACGAGTGTCGCCAGTGCCGCCAGCGTGACCACGCGCCCGTGCTCGGCCGGCGCCGTGTGCTCCCGGGACCGGTCCTCAGGCGGCCGGGAGCGGTGCGCGGGGGGCACGGGGTCGCGACGGCAGGTCAGTGGAAGAAGTGACGGGTGCCGGTGAAGTACATCGTCAGGCCGGCGTCCCGCGCCGCCTCAATCACGAGCTCGTCCCGCATCGAGCCGCCGGGCGCGACGACGGCGCGCACGCCGGCGTCGATCAGGACCTGCAGCCCGTCGGGGAACGGGAAGAACGCGTCGGAGGCGGCCACCGAACCACGTGCCCGCTCCGCCCCGGCTCGGGTGACCGCGAGGTGGCAGGAGTCAACCCGGTTGACCTGGCCCATGCCGACGCCGACGGAGGCGCCGTCGTGGGCCAGCAGGATCGCGTTGGACTTCACCGCGCGGACCGCCCGCCAGGCGAACTGCAGGTCGGCCAGTGTCTGCTCGTCGGCCGGGTCGCCGGAGACGAGGCGCCAGTTCGCGGCGTCGTCACCGCCGGTCACCGTGCCCTCCTGGTCACGCACCACCGCGTCGATCCGGTCCCCCTGCTGCATGAGCAGGCCGCCGGAGATCGCCTTGGTCTCGACGGCGGGGTGGCGCGGGGCGGCCTTGACGAGGCGAATGTTCTTCTTGCCCTGCAGGATCGCCAGTGCCTCCGGCTCGAAGTCCGGGGCCACGACGACCTCGGTGAAGATGTCCTTGACGGTGTCCGCCATCTCGACGGTGACCGGCCGGTTGGTCGCGATGACCCCGCCGAACGCCGACGTGGGGTCGCACGCGTGAGCCTTCAGGTGAACGGACGCCACGCTGTCACCCTGCTTCCCGACGGCGATCCCGCAGGGGTTGGCGTGCTTGACGACCGCCACGGTCGGCCGGTCGCCGTGGTCGTAGGCGGCCCGGTGCGCGGCGTCGGCGTCGGTGTAGTTGTTGAACGACATCTCCTTGCCGTGCAGCAGCTCGGCCTGCGCGAGACCCGGCCCATCCGGCAGGAACCCGTCCTCGTAGAGCGCCGCGCTCTGGTGCGGGTTCTCGCCGTAGCGCAGGCCGCGCACCTTGGTCCAGGTCGCGCCGACCCAGGCCGGGTACCCTTCTCCGCTACTCGTGTCCACGAGGACGTTGCCGAACCAGCTCGCGACGTGCACGTCATACGTCGCGGTGTGCACGAAGGCGTCGGCCGCCAGCCGCTGCCGCTGCGCGAGGGTGAAGCCACCCGCCCGCACCGCCTCCAGCACCTGCGGGTATGCCGTGGGGCTGGTGACGATCGCGACGCTCGCGTGGTTCTTCGCGGCCGCGCGCACCATCGACGGCCCGCCGATGTCGATCTGCTCGACGCACTCGTCCGGCGCGGCGCCGGAGGCCACCGTCTCGGTGAACGGGTAGAGGTTGGACACCACGAGGTCGAAGGGCTCGACGCCGAGTTCGTCGAGCTGGCGGACGTGGTCGGCGTTGCGGGTGTCCGCGAGGATGCCGGCGTGCACCTTCGGGTGGAGGGTCTTCACCCGGCCGTCGAGGCACTCCGGGAAGCCGGTGACCTCCTCGACCGGGGTGACGGGGACGCCGGCGTCGGCGATCCGCTGGGCGGTGCTGCCGGTGGAGACGATCGCGACACCGGCCTCGTGCAGACCGCGGGCGAGGTCCTCCAGGCCGGTCTTGTCATAGACGGAGACGAGCGCGCGACGCACAGGGCGGCGCTGGTCGGTGAGGTCGGACACGGCTACTCCTCGGGCAGTGGTGGATGGGTGGAAGCACCCAGGCGTTCGATGCCTCCGACGTCACTCCCTGGTGGTGGCCCACCTGCGCCAGTCGTGTGCCGCCACTCTACCGGCCGGTGGGGGTGCGCCCGAGCCGCACCCGGCGGCCCTCGACGGTGAAGCCGTCCCGCACCATGCGGCCCACGGCATCGACGAGCACCTCGCGCTCGACCGCCTTGATCCGCTCGTGCAGCGTCTGCTCGGTGTCGTCGTCACGCACCTCGATCGCCCGCTGCGCGACGATCGGCCCGGTGTCCACGCCGGCGTCGACGACGAACAGGGTGCAACCGGTGACGCGCACGCCGTGCTCGAGGGCGTCCCGCACCCCGTGCATGCCGGGGAACGACGGCGACAGGGCCGGGTGCGTGTTCACCGTGCGCCCGCCGAACCGGGCGAGGAACGCCTCCCCCGTCAGCTTCATGAAGCCCGCCAGCACCACCAGCGAGGGGTCGTATGCCGCCACGCGCGTCGCCAGCGCCTCGTCCCAGTCCGCTCGGGAGGGGTAGTCCGCGACACGCAGGACGAAGGTCGGGATGCCCGCCCGCTCGGCCCGCGCGAGGCCCTCGATGCCGTCCCGGTCCGCGCCGACGGCGGCGAGGTGCACGCCGTAGCCGGGGTCGGCGCAGGCGTCGATGAGCGCCTGGAGGGTGGTGCCGCTCCCGGAGACGAGCACGACGATCGAGGCGGTCACGGGCAGAGACGATAGCCGCCGCGCCCCCGCGGACCGGACACGGCCTCCCTGAGTCGTCAGTCGGTCAGCGGCGCAGCCGCCAGTGCCACACCACGAGGAAGATCAGGGCCCCGCCGGCGAGCTCGCCGAGCAGGAACACCCACAGCAGCAGCGGTGGCGGACCGACGTGGGCGAGGTGGCCGCTGCCGAGGGAGCCGCCGGAGAGCCACCCGAGCCCGGCGAGCCCGGTCGCGGCGAGCCCGCAGGCCACGGCCGTGGTGCGCAGGTGGTCCTGCCACGCCGAGAGCCGGGCCATCGAGGCGACCACCCGCCAGGCGAGGAAGGCGCCGCACCCGACCGGGAGCAGCACCACCGCGGGCAGCCAGCCGGGCAGCGGACCGGGCTCGGGCAGGGCGCCGAGCGCCGGGACCAGCGGCAGGATCCCGTCGTGCACGTGCGTCCACGACACCGCGAGGTCACCGACGGCGAGACCGCTGCCGGCGCACCACGACACCGCCCACACGAGGGCGTTCGGCAGCGCCAGCAGCTGCGCCAGGGCCAGCACGGTGCCGCCGACAGCACCCGGCTCCAGCGCCTGCTGCAGGTGGACGATCCGGGACAGGTGGAACAGCACGGCGACCAGCGAGAGGAGCGCCCCGAGGGCGCCGAGCGCCGCGACGGTGAGCAGGGCCGGCCGCCCGGCCCGGGTCACGCACCGGGGAAGCGGCGGGCGAGGGCCCTCGTCCTCGGCGCCGCCCACGCCACCGGTGGACAGCCGCGCCACGTGCTGCCGGAGCGCCGCTCCCGTGCCCAGCAGGGCCACGACCAGCGCGGCCGTCAGGGTCGAGAGCCACGTCGGCGGCGCCGGACCGAGCAACCCAGCGGCCACGATGAGCACCGCGCCCACCAGCTGACCGACGACGTAGGAGCCGGCCAGCGGCAGGACCTGCGCGGTGTCGCCGCGGTCAGGGACCTGCACCGTGTGGGGCAGGACCCGACGGGCGAACCACCACGTGCTCCACAGCGGCAGCAGCAGGAGCAGCAAGGGCACGAACCGCACGGTGCCGTCGCCGGCGTGCACGCTGGCGCCGTGGGCGAGCGCCCAGACCGTCGCCGCCATGCCGACCACGGTCGTCCAGTCTGCGCGGGCGCGGCCGTCGGCGGCCCACGCCACGACCACGGGCACCGCGAGGAACGCCAGCGGCACCAGCGCCGCGAGTACTCCCCAGGCGGCGGTCCGCAGGTACGGCGACCAGTCGCCCGACGTCGCGGACGTGACGGCCGTCGAGCGGCGGGTGCGTTCCAACAGGCTCATGACGTCCCTATCGTCCGTGCTGCGCCTCCCGGTGACCGGCGCGGCACGCCGGGCGGCCACGATTTGGTCACGGATCACAACCGCTCCCCCGCCCCGGGCGTGTGATGAGGTGACGGGGACCACTCGGGGGACCTCGTCGGCAGCCACAGGACAGGAGGGGAGGGCGGGATGAGCGGGGACGAGGCGGACTTCGACGAGTTCTACCGCTCCGCGGCACGCGACGTGGTGCACGTCGTCTACGCGGCCACTGGCGACCTGACCCTCGCCCAGGACAGCACGCAGGAGGCGTTCGCGCGGGCCTGGCAGCGCTGGGACTCGGTCAGCACGTATGACGACCCGCGCGCCTGGGTGCGCACTGTCGCCCGCCGCCTGGCCGTCTCCAGCTGGCGCAAGCGCACGAACGAACGCAAGGCGCACGTCCGGCACGGCGCGCCCGCGTCGGCACCCCAGCCGAGCGAGGACGGGGTCGCCGTGGTCGCCGCGCTGCGGACGCTGAGCCCGCCGGTCCGTGAGGCGGTGGCCCTCTACTACATCGCGGACCGGTCGATCGACCAGATCGCCGCCGAGACCCACACCCCCGCAGGCACGGTCAAGGCACGCCTGCACCGCGGCCGCGCACAGCTGGCCGCGGCCCTGAGCACGGAGGAGTCCCGCCATGACTGAACAGCGGTGGACTTCCGCGGAGGACGACGGCCTGCGGTCGCAGCTGGCGCTGCTGCGCCGGGACGTCGAGGCCCTGCCCCTGGCGGACGTGCGCTTCGTCAAGGCACGGGGGCGGCGGCGGCAGCGCCACCGGGTGCTCGGTGCGGCCGCGGCCGCCGCGGCTGCGGTCGTGGTGGTGGGCTACGTCGGGTTCCACGACCTCGACGGCCACGACGAGTCGCTCGTCCCGGCCCACCCGAGCGCCTCGGCCCCGGTGGTGGTCGCTCCGACGCCGTCGGCGACCGCGTCACCGACCGGGACCGGCGGCACGTCTGCCGGCACCTCAACGTCGCCCGATGGTGCTGGTCCCCGGGCCGAGCCGATGCAGGTGGTCGGCACCCGTCCCCTGCTGCCCCCCTCGCTCTTCGTGCCGGCGGCGCAGTGGTCGTCCGAGGGACTCACCGCCGGTCGGCCGACCTCGGACATGGCCGGCGACTGGGAGGGCAGTGCCGCGGTGGGGCTGTGCGACGTCGACGACGCGCAGGACGGCGCACCGCATGCCGGCCGGTTCGGGATCGTCACCGTGCGCGATGACGGCACCGGCTCGTCGGTCGGCCAGCAGCGGATCCGGCTGGTGGACTCCGCCGCTGCCGCAACCGCCGAGCGGGACCGTCTCCTGGCGGGGCTCCAGGCCTGCCCGTCCCGGATCGACGGTGTCGCCGTCACGCCGGCCCCCGGCGGCCGGGCCCCGAACGCCTACCGCGTCGACTTCACCAACCCCCACGGCGGCCCCGTCGTGACCGACTGGGTCATCGTCACGCCGATGACGCAACGACCCGCCGTCAGCACGATCGTGCTGCACGGCGGGTCGGTCAACCCCACGCTGCAGGAGGGGTTCGCCGAGCTGCAGCGGCTCAGCGACCTCGCTGACCAGTGAGCCCTCGGGTCTGGTCGAGGTGCTGGGCCGCCGCAGCCGGCTTCCCCCGGGCCCGGGGGGCGCCTACTTCAGCCCGAAGTAGTCGCGGATCGAGGTCGTCGACGTGGCCGCGTTGCCCAGCAATGAGAGGTTCAGCATCTGCTGCACACCCTTCAGCGTGGAGTAGTGGTCCAGCCGCACGCTCGTGGTGTAGCCCACCGGCGTGTACGGCGACACGACGATGAACGGGATGTTGAACGTCCGGCTGTTGCCCTCGTCGAAACCGATGATCAACACCGTGTCGCCGGCCTGGTACTGCGGGCTGGCGAGCACCTTCGGCACGAAGGTCGAGGCCCACTGGTCACCGATGGCCACCTTCTGCGCCGTCGTCAGGTTCGGCTGGCTCGGGTCACGGTGCATGATGTGCGCCTTGTTCGGCGTGACCAGCGTGAACTTCGCGGACAGGTCGGGGGTGCTGCCCAGCGGCACGTCCTGGGTCTTGCACAGCGCCGCGGTCCGCGTGTAGTAGGGGAACGGCGTGTGCGTGACGGTGAAGGTGGTCGGCTTGTTGGAGGTCCAGCAGTTGCCGCCCGCGTCCTCGCTCAGCTCCCGGGACTGTGTGCCCAGCTGCTCGAAGATGCTGATCGAGTCCTGCGGCCACACGCTCGGGGCCTTGTTGGCGGTGATCTCGGTCGGGTGACCGGTGTAGCCGGAGGTGAGCGCAATGTAGTTCGCCAGGCTCGTGTTGGACAGCGCCTGCATGTTGGTCGCCTGCCCGCACTTGTCGGCCAGCGAGTTCAGGTAGGGCGCATAGCTCTGCCCCATGACCTGGCTGCGGGCCTTGTTCTCGAAGATGAGCATGACCACGTGGTTGATCACCGGGGTCTGGCCGACCTTGGTGCCGCACGGACCGCTGCCGCTGGACGGCGGGGGCGGAGGCGTGCTCCCCGCGGCCGGCGTCGCCGTGACCGTGGAGCTGGCCGTCCCCTCACCGACGCTGTTGACCGCCTTCACCACGTAGGAGTACGTCGTGCCGTTGGTCACCGCTTTGTCGGTGTATGCCGTGCCGGTGGCGCTGGCGAGCTTGGCGAGGCTGCCGCTGCCGCTGGCCCGGTAGACGTTGTAGCCGGTGATCGCCGCCCCACCGTTGCTGCTCGGCGGCTGCCAGCTCAGGTTCACCAGGCCGTCCCCGCCGGTGGCGCCCAGACCAGTGGGCGCACCCGGAACGGTCTGGGTGGGCGGCGGCGTGCCACCGGTGCCCGGGAAGACGGCCAGCTTGGCCTGCGTCTTGTCCCCGTTCACCGACGTGAAGTCCCCACCGGCCCACAGGTCGCCGGTTGCGGTGTGGACCCGCGCAGCCGTGACGCCCATGGCGCTGTTCAGGGTGGGTGCCCAGTCCGTGACCTTGCCGGTCGACTGGGAGACCTCCAGGAACTTGGACCGCTTGAGGTTGGTGTCGCACACGAACGGCTTGCCCCCGCCGGTGTTGCCCACGCAGTAGTTGCTGAAGTGGCCACCGGCGTAGATCGAGTCACCCGACACGGCGACCGCCTGGACACCTCCGTCGGTCTGGTAGATCGGCCACTTCAGGGACCCGTCCAGGTTGAGCACGAGCAGGTGGCCGCCCGGTCCTCCGGTGCCGACGTAGACGCCGCTCCCGTCGGCGTCGATCGCGTGGACGGGGAACTGGGTGGGCGGCTTGAAGCCGCTGGCGAGGGCGCCGGTGCCGCTGTCGACCGCAGCGAGCCGCGGCACGCCCTTGGCCCCGTTCACACTGGTGAAGGCGCCGCCGATGTAGACGTTGGCGCCGCCCGCCGCGACCTTGACGGCGTCGACCGCCTTGTTCGTCTTGGGGGCCCAGCCGGTGAGGGCACCGTTCGCCGTCGAGAACGAGGCGAGGTAGCCCCGGGCTGACCCGTTGACCTGGGTGAACGCGCCACCGGCGAACACGGTGCTGGAGGTGGAGTCCAGGGCCCGGACCGGCTGGTCCAGGGTGGGCGCGAACGCCTGCAGGCTGCCGTTCGCGGTGCTCACGGCCGCCAGGTAGGAACGGGCGGCCGAGTTGACGTGGGTGAACGCGCCACCGACGTAGAGCGTGTTGCCGCTCACGGTCAGGGCTGCCACCGCCCCGTCGGCGGAGGCCGTCCACGGCAGCAGGTCGCAGGTGGCGGTGTCGACGGCCGCGAGGCCGGCGCGGGGCTGGGCCGAGCCGGAGCGGTCGGTCACCTTCGTGAAGGAGCCACCGAGGTAGGCGGTGGTCCCGCTGAACGCGACCGCGCTGACGCGCCCGTCGGGGTGGGCGCAGGCCCGTGGTGTCGAGGCGGTGGAGGCGAACGCAGCGGACGCCCCGCTGACCGCCAGGGCCCCCACCGCGAGTCCGGAGACGATAGCCGCACGTTTCATGTCCCCTCCTGAGGGTGCGTGCCGGGTGCTGGCCCTCGCCGGAGCACTCGGCACTGGCTGTGGGGGCGCCTCCCTGCTCGGGCGCCCTCCAAGGTGCTGGGGAGCGAGGCAAGGCTATGGCCGCTCCCCCGGGGCCCGTCCCGGAAATGGCGCAAATGCCAACGAAAGCGGGCCGGTCGCCGTGGCGACCGACCCGCTTCCTCACCCGCGAGGAGGAGGACTGCTCCTCCGTTGGGGCTACTTCGTGAGGTTCTTCATGATGTCGCGCATGATGTCGGCCGTCTCCGACGGCGTCTTGCCGACCTTGACCCCGGCCGCCTCGAGGGCGACCTTCTTGGCCTCGGCGGTGCCGGAGGAGCCGGAGATGATCGCGCCCGCGTGGCCCATGGTCTTGCCGGGCGGCGCGGTGAAGCCGGCGATGTAGGCCACGACCGGCTTGGTGACGTGCTCGGCGATGAAGTCGGCCGCGCGCTCCTCGGCGTCGCCACCGATCTCGCCGCACATCACGATCAGCTCGGTCTCCGGGTCGTCCTGGAACAGGCCGATGATGTCGATGAAGTCGGATCCGGGCACGGGATCGCCGCCGATCCCGACGATCGTCGAGTTGCCGAAGCCCTGCTGGGCGATCACGTTGCCGATCTGGTAGGTCAGCGTGCCCGAGCGCGAGACCACGCCGACGTTGCCCTCCTTGAAGAACGCGGCCGGGATGATGCCGACGTTCGCCTTTCCCGGCGACAGGATGCCCGGGCAGTTCGGGCCGATCAGCCGCGCCCGGCCGTTCTTCTTGATCACGTTGAAGGCGCGAAGCTCGTCGTGGGCGGGGATGCCCTCGGTGATCGCGATGATCAGCTCGACCCCGGCGTCCTCGGCTTCGAGGATCGAGTCGGCCGCAAACCGCGGCGGCACGAAGATCATCGCGGTGTTGGCCTCGGTCGTGGCGACCGCGTCGTGGAAGGTGTTGAACACCGGGATGCCCTCGACGTCCTGGCCGCCCTTGCCCGGCGTGACCCCGCCGACCACCTGGGTTCCGTAGTCGCGATTGCGCAGCGAGTGGAACGTGCCCTCGCGCCCGGTGATCCCGGACACGACGAGCTTGGTGTTGGTGTCGACCAGGATGCTCATGCCGGAACTCCCGCAGCCAGCTCGACCACCTTCGCCGCCGCCGCGTCCATCGTCGACTCGGTGTGGACGTTGGGCAGATTCGCCTCCGCCAGCAACTGGCGGCCCTCGACGTCGTTCGTGCCATCCAGCCGGACCACGAACGGCACCGTCGGATTGATCTGGTTGAACGCCTCGATCAGCCCGCGCGCCACCTCGTCGCAGCGTGTGATGCCGCCGAAGATGTTGAACAGGACCGCCTTGACGTTGGGATTGGAGAGGATCACCTCGACCGCGCTGGTGATCGCCTCGGCCTTCGAACCGCCGCCGGCGTCGAGGAAGTTCGCCGGCGAGCCGCCCGCCTGAGCGACCACGTCGAGCGTCGACATGACCAGGCCGGCACCGTTGCCGAGGATCCCGATGTTGCCGTCGAGCTTGACGAAGGTCAGCCCGCGCTCCTTGGCCATCCGCTCCTGCGGGTCCTCGTTGGAGGGGTCGCGCAGCTCGGCGTTGTCGGGATGGCGGAACAGCGCGTTGTCGTCGAGCGTGACCTTGGCGTCGAGCGCCCTGACGTCGCGCTCCGGCGTGACGATCAGCGGGTTGACCTCGACCAGCGTCGCCTCCTCGGCGACGAACACCTCATAAAGCTTGGTCAGCATCGCGCCGACGGGCCGCACAACGTCGGCATCGACCTTGGCCTCGAAGGCGAGCCGGCGCCCGTGGAACTCCTGGAAACCGAGCAGCGGGTCGACGTGCAGGCGGGCGATCGCATCCGGATCGGATTCCGCTACCTCTTCGATGTCCATGCCGCCCTTGGTCGAGAGCATCACCAGCGGCGCCTTGGCCGAGCGGTCGAACACGACCGACGCGT
>NZ_DASSTI010000002.1:0-26901 GCF_035708005.1 Segeticoccus sp.
GCTGCCGAGCTGCAACGTCGCCTCGACCAACTCACCCCCGCAGACGATGTCGCTGGGGTGATTGTGGAGCAGGTCCGGGAGGCCATCCGCTCCGAGGAGGTGCACCTCAAGGCCGGGGAGCAGGTGGTGCCCGGTTGCCAGGCCCTGCCCGTCACCTGGCACCGGGAGCAGATCGCCACCTTGTGGGTCGCGCCCCGACGGTCGGAGACGGCACTGACCCGGCACGACCTCGCCACGGTCGCGGCGTTGCTGAACCGCGCAGCGCCCGCGCTGCGTGGAGCCCAGGCGCTGCATCAACTCGCCGAGGCACGTGCCGAGGTGCTCCGCGCCCGGGAGGAGGAACGCAAACGGCTGCGCCGCGACCTGCACGACGACCTCGGCCCCACCCTGGCGAGCTTGGGCTTGGGAGTGAGCGCGATGCAGGCGATCGCACCACCGGAGGCGGCCGAGCTGCGAGCCGTCGGCGAACGTGTGCAGCAGGGAATCCGTGACGCGATCGAACAAACCCGTGGTCTGGCACACGGATTGCGCCCGGCCATCCTGGACGATCACGGGCTGGTCGAGGCCCTGCGGCAACGGGCGAAAATGCTCGACTCCGCCGGCATCGCGGTCGACCTCCGCTCCGAGATCAGCACACCGGCCCCTGCGGCCGTCGAGCTGGCCGCGTTGTTGATCACCCAAGAGGCACTGGCGAACGTGGTCCGCCACTCCGCTGCACGCTTCTGCCGGATTGCCCTCAGGTCCGACCCCGCCGATCTGGTCATCGTGATCGAGGACGACGGTGTGGGCATCCGCGGCTGCGCGGGCCGCGGGCTCGGCATGGACTCGATGCGGGCGCGGGCCGCCGAAATCGGCGGCTGCACCACGGTCACCTCGTCACCGGGAACGGGCACGTGCGTGACCGTGAGGTTGCCGACAGTGCCGCGGAAGCACGGGTCATGACCCGGGTCATCGTGGTGGAGGACCACCCGCTCTTCCGAGCCTCGCTCGTGACGCTCCTGCAGACGTCGTCCTACGACGTTGTCGGAGAGGCCGCCAGCGCAGCCGAGGCCATCGACCTTGCCAGTGCCACCCGACCGGACCTGGCCATCGTCGACCTCGGCCTGCCCGACGCGCCCGGACAGCAGGCGATCAGCCGGATGTGCGCCGAACTGCCCCAACTTCGGGTGGTCGTTCTCAGCATGTACGAGGATCCCGTCACCGTGCAGCAGGCACTCGATGCCGGAGCGCTGGGATACGTCCTGAAGGACGCACCACCCGCCGAGGTGGTCGCCGCCATCAAGGCCACGGAACTGGGCGCGTCCGTGCTCGGCGCCGGCCTCGCCCGAAGCCGAACCCATCCTGAGCCGGCGGCCCCACCAACAGACGGCCTGACACCTCGCGAGCGGGCAGTCGCCGACCTCATCGCCCGCGGCCTGCCGAACCGACTCATCGCCGAAAGACTCAACGTCAGCCAGAAGACAGTCGCCAACTACGTCTCGGCCGTGCTGCTCAAGCTCGGCGCGATTGACCGCCACGATGCCGCACGGATCTACCGGTCCACACGAAACTGGAGGCTCTGAGCAGAACGGCCACCTAGCGGAAGCTGAGGTATCCGTTCGCGGAGGAGCCAGCAACCGAGGCGGTGACGGTGATCTTCTCCCCCGCGCGTGGGTGGGTATCGACGAGCTCGGCCGAGCAGGCGCCGTTCGACCCGGTCCGGCACGGGTTCTGCGCGAAACGAAAGTGGGCGTCCCTGTTGTCGGAGTCGCTCCACTGCACCCACACCCCGGCGACAGGGTCACCATTGCCGTCCCGGACATGCGCGGTAAACGTCTGCGTACCGTCGGGGATGTAGTTCAGGCAGGAGTTGGGTGCGAGCAGGCGCTCGGGCTGGGACCTGGGCACGGTGCACCTGACCTTGACTCGGGCGTTGCCGCCGGCGGTCGCCGCTAGCGCAGGACTCATCATCGTCATCGCCAACGCAGTCGCAAGCACCACCCGACCGGTACGCATACAGGCAACGTACACGCGATGATGCGACATCTCCCGGGAATTGGCTGGGGGAAGGCCCCACGGGGAGGTGTCGCGCAATAGCCGCCGCCCGCAGATCGGAAGGCATGCTCAGGCTGCTTTCAGGATGCGTCGAGATATTGCGCAGATGGAACAGGGGGCAGGTGTTGGGGCACCACCGGCTGGCGCCACGAATTCTCGGGTGACGCAGCACCTGCAGCGGTTGCCGCTGCGGGTGCGCCTGGTGATGATCGTGGTACTGCTCATGCTCGGGGCGTTGGCCGTCACGAGCGTGGCCACGACCACGCTGCTGCGGCACTATCTGGTGACCCGCATGGACCAGCAGTTGCGGCAGGCGGCGGCCCTGGTAGCGCAAGCACCGTTCGACCAGCTGGTCCAGCGCCGGTCCGATCTGGGCCCGTTCACGCTGCCGAACACCTACACGGTCCGGATCATGCCGGTCGGTAGCGGGTACGCGATCGATCTGACCAATCAGGTCGCCGACAAGGACGACCCGACGATCCCGCGGTTAGCGCTGCACGACGGGCGGGTCCGTAGCGGGCGGCCCTTCACCGTGGGCTCGCAGCAGAATCAGGACACCTCCTGGCGTGTGGCCGCCGGAGCGACCAAAGACGGCAGCGCGACGTTCGCCGTGGCCGTACCGCTGACCCCGGTGGAGCGCACGGTGTCTCAATTGTGGGTCTACACCGCCCTCCTGGCCGTGGCGGTGACGATCGCGTGCGGGGCACTGGGGTGGTTCGCCGTCCGGCGGGCCTTCCGGCCGTTGAGCCAGATCGAGGACACCGCCGCGGCCATCGCCGGGGGTGACCTGACCCGGCGGATCCCACCGACGTACGCCCACGACGAGGTCGCCACCCTGGCCACGTCCCTGAATGTCATGCTCAGCCAGGTCGAGCAGTCGTTCACGGTTCGTGAGGCGGCCCAACAGCGCATGCGACAGTTCCTCGGCGATGTCTCCCACGAGCTACGCACCCCGCTGGCGACCGTGCGCGGCTACGCCGAACTGTTCCGGCAGGGCGCCGTGCACGAGCCCGCCGATGTGGCCAGCGCGATGCGCCGGATCGAAGATGAGGCCACCCGTATGGGCGGGCTGGTGGAGGATCTGCTCCTGCTCACTCGCTTGGACAACCAGCGTCCCGAACAGCTCGGCTCGGTGGACCTGACCGTTCTGGCTGGCGACGCGGCCCAGGACGCGCGGGCCCTCGCACCCCAGCGGCGCATCCGCCTGCTCGGGCTGGACGGAACGCTGCGGCCGACCCCCGTCGTCGGTGATGAGGCGCGGCTGCGACAAGTCCTGACCAATCTTCTCGCGAACGCGATCAACCACACGCCTGAAGGCACCCCGATCGAGATCGCCGTCGGCACCCTGCCACCGTTGGGCACCCCCGCTGGACACCATGGACGCCGCGCCTGCATCGAGGTGCGCGACCACGGCCACGGGATACCACTCGAGGAGGCCCCCAAGTTGTTCGAACGCTTCTACCGCACCGACCCCTCCCGCACCCGCGGGCAAGGGGGCGGCACCGGTCTGGGCCTGTCCATCGTCGCCGCCATCGTGGCCAGCCACGGCGGCCACGTCGGAATCGCTCCCACACCAGGCGGCGGCGCCACCTTCATGGCGAACCTGCCCGTCACAGGTGGAAGCGAGCACACGCAGGGGGTTGGCACATGACATCAGGCATCGGTCGGAAGGACTCCGTGAACTGTCGACGAGCGGCCCAGATCAGGGTGGTGCAGCACCCACGGCAGGCATGAACCTCAGGCTTCCGTGGGGCACGGAGTCAGACCGCGGCTGCGCGAAGTTGTCCTGAGCACGGAGAAGTGCGCCGTCAGGGACTCGAACCCCGAACCCGCTGATTAAGAGTCAGCTGCTCTGCCAATTGAGCTAACGGCGCAACGAGGAGAAAAGGTAGCAGGCCCGCCTGCCAAGCGCGAAATCGGCTCAAGGTGCGCTACCCCCCGACCCTTTCCAGACTTGGGGTGACCGACGTCCCGACAGCGCCCGATGGGCGCGGGCCCCCGAAGGAGACGCCATGGAACAGGACCAGGACACGACCTCCGACCGCCCGGACCGGCGTCGGGCACCGGATCCGGAACACCCCAGCAAGGTCACCAGCCCCACCAAGCTGCATCGTCCGGCCTGGACGTTCGCCTTCAAGCGCGCGCTCGCCGAGTTCAGCGGCGACCACTGCACCGACCTCGCCGCTGCTCTGACCTACTTCTCGGTCCAGTCCCTGTTCCCGGCCTTCATCGCCATCGTGTCCTTGCTCGGCGTCTTCGGGCAGGGACCGAAGACCACCGACAAGCTGCTCAACGTGGTGTCCCAGGCCGGCATGGGCACCACGTCGATCCAGAACATCCGCACCGTCCTGGAGGGCCTGCAGCACTCCCAGGGCGCCGGCTTCGGCCTCCTCTTCGGTCTGCTGGGCGCACTGTGGTCTGCCTCGGGCTACGTGGGCGCCTTCGGCCGGGCGCAGAACCGGATCTACGAGATCGAGGAGGGCCGGCCCTTCTGGAAGCTGCGGCCGATCCAACTGCTCGTCACGCTCGTCATCCTCGTGCTCGTGGCGCTGGTGGCCATCATGCTGGTGGTCAGCGGACCGCTGGCCCAGTCGATCGGCAACGTCGTGGGGCTGGGCAACGTAGCCGTGACGGTCTGGAGCATCGCCAAGTGGCCGGTACTGCTGATCTTCGTCGCCTTCATCATCGCGCTGCTCTACTGGGCGACTCCCAACATCAAGCAACCGAAGTTCCGGTGGCTCAGCATCGGGGCGCTGTTCGCCCTGGTCGTGTGGATCCTGGCCTCGCTGGGCTTCGGCTTCTACGTCTCCAACTTCTCCAGCTACAACAAGACCTACGGTGCCCTGGCGGGGGTGATCGTCTTCCTGCTGTGGCTGTGGATCACCAACATCGCCCTGCTCCTCGGCGCCGAGCTGGACTCCGAGCTGGAGCGCGGCCGGGAGCTGCAGGCCGGCCTGCCGGCCGCCGAGGAGCTGCAGTTGCCCCCGCGTGACGCGAAGGGGATCGAGAAGAAGGAGGCCAAGCAGCGGAAGGCGGTCGTCGAGGCGCGCAAGCTGCGCGACCGCTACGGCCGGCACGACGACCGGCGGGGCCGCTGACCGCGGGAGCAGCCGGACGACGAAGGGCCCCGGCCGGTTCGGCCGGGGCCCTCGGGCTGGGGTGAGTGACGGGACTCGAACCCGCGACATCTGCGACCACAACGCAGCGCTCTACCAGCTGAGCTACACCCACCATGCGGAACGCACCAGCCGGGAGGCCGGTGCGAACGTCGGCGACCATCGTAGCGGTTCCCGGCACTGCTTCCGACCACCGCCCCGAGCCTCACCCCGCGGGGCGTGGCTCCTGGTGCCTGGCGGCGATCTGCTTGGCGGTTGCCGAGTCCGGCCCGGGCTGCGGGACGAAGACCGCCTCCCGGTAGTAGCGCAACTCGGCGATGCTCTCCCGGATGTCGGCCAGCGCGCGGTGGCCGCCGTTCTTCTCGGGGGCGTTGAAGTAGACCCGCGGGTACCACCGCCGGGACAGCTCCTTGATCGAGGAGACGTCGATGATCCGGTAGTGCAGGTACGCGTCGAGCTCGGGCATGTCCCGGGCCAGGAAGCCGCGGTCGGTGCCGACGGTGTTGCCGCCCAGCGGTGCCTTGCCCGGCTCGGGCACCCACTGGCGCACGTAGTCCAGCACCCGTGCCTGCGCCTCATCGAGGGTCGTGCCGCGCTCGAGCTCCTCCAGCAGGCCGCTGGTCGTGTGCATGTCGCGCACGAACGGCACCATCTGGTCCACGGCCTCCGCCGGGGGCTTGATGACCAGGTCCACGCCGTCCCCGAGCTGGTTCAGCTCGAAGTCGGTGACCAGCGCGGCCACCTCGATGAGGGCGTCGGCGGACAGGTCCAGCCCGGTCATCTCGCAGTCGATCCACACGATGCGGTCGCTGCGCGCACGGTCACCGGACGAGGGCTCGGAGGTCTGGTCGGCGGCTGTCACGCCCGTCAGACTACGGGCACCGGCCCGATGCCGCGGGGAGGTGCTCCACAGCCGCCCGCTCCCGGAACCGCCGGTATGCCGTGTGGTCCAGCTCCCCGGCCACGGGCGTCAGCACCGCTGCGGCCGACATCGCGACGGCGTCGGCGAGCCGCTCCGGCCAGGGCGAGCCGTCCGCGATGCCGGCGGCCAGTGCCGCGACGCAGGCGTCCCCGGCGCCGGTCGGGTTGCCGGCGATCCGCTTCGGCGGCAGGGCCATCCAGCTGCCCTCCGGGGTGACGGCCGCGAGCCCCTCGGCCCCGCAGGACACGACCACGGCGCCCGCCCCGTCCGCCCGCAGCCGCTCCGCCGCTACCACCGGGTCGTCCAGCCCGGTCGTCGCCCGAGCCTCCTGCAGGTTCGGCTTGACGACGCCGGGACGCTGCTCGAGCGCCCGCGTCAACGGCTCGCCGGACGCGTCCACCACGGTGGCCGTTCCGTGCGCGGCTGCCAGGGCGACGAGCACGGCATACGACTCCGGCGGGGCGGCCGGCGGCAGGCTGCCGGACAGCACGACGACATCCGCCGCCTCCACGCAGGTGCGGTAGCGGTCGACGAACGCCTCCCAGTCCGTCGCGGGGAGCGGGTCGCCCGGCTCGTTGAAGATGGTGGCGTCACCGTCCTCGCGGGAGACGACGGTCACGGTGCGCCGCGAGCGACCCTGCGTCAGCGCCACCAGCTCGGCGGGCACCGCCGAGGTCGCCAGCTCGGCGCGGATCTCCTCGCCACTCGCGCCCCCGGCGAACCCCAATGCCAGCACCGGCCGGCCGAGGGCGTGCAGCACCCGGGCGACGTTGATTCCCTTCCCGCCCGCGCGGGACCGCACGGCACGGACCCGGTGGCTGCCGTGCGGGACCAGGCGGTCGACCGCGTAGGTCACGTCCAGCGCGGTGTTGAGCGTGACCGTGAGGATCACGCGACCCACCGTCCGCCGGCCATCACGGCGGTGACGGTCAGCTTGTCGGAGAGGGCCACCAAGTCGGCGCGGCGCCCCGGGGCCAGGTCGCCGAGGTCGTCGCGGCCCAGTGCCGCCGCGGGCGTCGCCGAGGTGATCGCGACCGCCTCCTCCAGGGACAGCCCGAGCAGCTGCACCGCGCGGCGGAAGGCGACGTCCATCGTCAGCGTGCTGCCGGCGATCGACCCGCCGTCGACGAGCCGGGCCACGCCCGACTCCACCCGCACCGGCAGCCCGCCGAGCACGTAGTCGCCGTCGCCGACCCCGGTCGCCGCCATGGCGTCCGTCACCAGCGTGACGCGCCCGGTGCCGGCCAGCCGCACGACGTCGCGGGCGATGGCCGGGTGCAGGTGCACGCCGTCGTTGATGAGCTCGACCAGCACCCGCTCGTCCTCGAGCAGGGCGGTGACGGGACCGGGCTCGCGGTGGTGCACCGGCCGCATCGCGTTGAACAGGTGCGTGGCCACTCGGGCGCCGGCGTCCACGGCAGCGCGCGTGACGTCATACGAGGCGTCGGTGTGGCCCACCGCGGCGAGGATCCCGGCCCGCGCGAGCCGCTCCACAGCCGGTATGCCGCCCGGCAGCTCGGGTGCCAGCGTCACCATGCGGACCGTGCCCTCACCGGCGTCGAGCAGCCGGTCGAGGGCACTCGCCTGCGGGGGACACAGCACGTGCGGGTCGTGCGCTCCGCGGCGCGTGTCGCTGAGGAACGGGCCCTCGAGGTGCAGGCCCGCGACCGTGGCGCGCCCGGGGGCCGAGCCGACGAGCGGGCGCAGCGCGCGGACCTGCCGGTCCAGCTCGGGCAGGTCGGCCGAGACCAGGCTCGCGAGCAGCGTGGTGGTGCCGTGGCGCAGGTGCTCGGCGGTGGCGCGGTCGACCGCCTCCGCGCTCGCGTCGGTGAAGGCGGCGCCGTCGCCGCCGTGCACGTGGATGTCGACGAAGCCGGGCACGAGCGTCGCCTCGGTGAGGTGCTCGTCCGCGGGGCGGGGCGGCACGCCCTCGCCGACGGCTGCCACCAGCGCCTCGCGGACCGCGACCCACCCCGGGCGCAGCACGCGGCCACCGGCGACGACGGCCGCAGCGCTGACCAGGTGGGCGCCGGCGAGCGCGGCGTCGCCGGACCCCTGGTGGGCGACGCTGTCGGCGGGGCTCATGCGAGCACCACCTCGACGCCGTGGTCGGCCAGCTCGGCCACGAGGTCCTCGTCGGCGCCGGCATCGGTGACCAGCACGTCGATCCGCTCGATCGGGCAGATCCGCACGAACGAGGGGTGGCCCAGCTTGGAGGCGTCAGCGACCACGACCACCCGGCTGGCGTGGTCGACGAGCAGCCGGTTGACCCGGGCCTCGCCCTCGTGGGCGGTCGTGGCGCCCTGGTGGATGTCGAGGCCGTCGACGCCGATGACGCCGAAGTCCAGGTGCAGCTCAGCCAGCGACTCCAGCGCGAGCGGGCCGACCAGCTCGAACGACTGGGGCCGGGCGACGCCGCCGGTGACCACGGTCTTGATGTGCGCGCGGACCGTCATCTCCCCGGCGATGTTCACCGCGTTGGTGACCACGGTGAGGGCGGGGTCGTGGCCGCGGTCGCTGAGGTCCGGGCGCTGGGCGAGGGCCCGCGCCACCTCCGTGGTGGTGGTGCCGCCGGTCAGGCCCACGGTGGCGCCCAGTGGCACCATGGCGGCGGTCCGGGCGGCGATCCGCAGCTTCTCGTCGGCCTTGCGGGCCGACTTGTAGCGCAGCGGCAGCTCGTAGGCGGTGGCGTTCGCGACCGCGCCCCCGTGGGCCCGGGTCAGCAGCTGCTGGCCGGCGAGGTGGTCGAAGTCGCGGCGGATCGTCGCGGGGGAGACGTGCAGCTCGGCGGCCGCCTCCTCCACGCTGAGCCGGCCGCGGCGGCCCAGGAGCTCGAGTAGGACGGTGAGTCGTTCGTACTTCGCCATGGTGGGCTCAGCCTAGCGGTGAACGATTCGGTTTCATGATTGAATAGATGGTCAAAAGAGCAGGAGCGCGCAACTTCGGGCGCTCTCACCCGCGGAGGAGCGCCATGACCACCCACACCAGCCGGACCAGCACCGAGATCGCCAGCCAACCCGGGTGCTGGGAGCGGGCCGCCGACCTGGCGCCCGGCTCGCAGGGCGCCCTGCCCCGACCGGGCGAGCGGGTCGCCGTCGTCGGCTGCGGCACCTCGTGGTTCATGGCCAAGGCGTATGCCGCGCTCCGCGAGCGGGCGGGCCAGGGCGAGACCGACGCGTTCCCCGCCTCCGAGATGCCCGCCGGCCGCCGCTACGACCGGATCGTCGCCCTCACCCGCTCCGGCACGACCACCGAGGTGCTCGGCCTGCTCAAGGAGCAGCGCGGCCACACCCCCACCGTGGCGCTGACCGCCGCCCCGCAGACCCCGGTCGTCGACGTCGCCGACGAGCTCATCGCGCTGCCGTTCGCCGACGAGGAGTCGGTCGTGCAGACCCGGTTCGCCACCAGCGCCCTCGCGCTGCTGCGGGCCTCGCTCGGGCAGGACCTGTCCCGCGCCGCCGCCGACGCGCACACCGCGCTCGAGGCACCGGTGGAGGAACTGGCCGCGCTCGAACAGGTCACCTTCGTCGGCACCGGCTGGACCGTCGGCCTCGCCGACGAGGCGGCACTGAAGATGCGCGAGGCCGCCCAGCGCTGGACCGAGAGCTATCCCGCGATGGAGTACCGCCACGGCCCACTGGCGATCGGCGAGCCGGGCCGCGCCGTCTGGGTCTTCGGCCCCGCCCCGGAGGGCCTGGCTGCCGACGTCGAACGCACCGGTGCCCGCCTGGTCACCAGCGACCTCGACCCGATGGCCCACCTGGTGCTCGCCCAGCGGGTCGCCGTGGCGGCGGCCGAGCGGCAGGGCCTCGACCCCGACCGCCCCCGCCACCTGACCCGTTCGGTGATCCTCGACCCGTCCTGAGGCAGGCTGTCCCCGTGCAGGTGATCGCCGTCGACGTGGGAGGCAGCTCGATCAAGGCGGCCCTCATGGACCAGCGTGCCCGGGTGCTCGCCGCGGCCCGGGCGGCGACACCTCGCGACGACACCACGGGGGAGCAGGTCGTGGCGGAGGTCGCCGACCTCGTCGGGCGGCTCGCCGCCTCCTCCTCCGAGCCGGTGGGCGCCGTCGGCCTCGTCGTGCCCGGCATCGTCGACGAGCAGCGCGGACGCTCGGTCTTCGCCGGCAACCTTGGCTGGCACGACCTCCCGCTGCGCGACCTGCTGTCCGTGGCCTGCGGGCTGCCGGTCGCCTTCGGTCACGATGTCCGTGCCGGGGGCCTCGCCGAGGTGCGCCTCGGGGCTGCCCGCGGCCACCGCAACGCCCTCGTCGTCCCGGTGGGCACCGGCATCGCCGCCGCCCTGGTCATCGACGGACAGCCGTATGCCGGCAACGGTTACGCGGGCGAGCTGGGCCACCTCGTCGTCGAGCCCGGCGGCGAGCCCTGCGTCTGCGGGCGCCGCGGCTGCCTGGAGGCCATTGCCTCGGCGGCGGCCCTGGCCCGCCGCTACTCGGCGCGCTCCGGCGAGCCCGTCCGCGGTGCCGCCGACGTCGTCGAGCGCGTCGCCGCCGGTGACCCGGTCGCGCAGGCCGTCTGGGACGAAGGCATCACGGCGCTGGCGCGCGGCCTGGATGCCGCCATCACCCTGCTCGACCCCGAGATCGTCGTGTTGGCAGGTGGACTGGCGCTGGCCGGGGACCGGCTCGTCCGCGAGGTCCGCGACCGGCTGGCCGCCCAGCTCACCTTCCAGCCCGTGCCCGAGATCACCACCGCCCAGCTCGGCGACGAGGCCGGCTGCCTGGGCGCCGGACTGCTCGCCCTCGACCTGCTGACCCAGCCCCGGTTCGCCCCCGACCCCGCCTGACCCTCCCGCCCGACAGGAGCCGGTATGCCGCTCGCCCCCACCACGGACCTGCTCGCCTCCGCTGCCCGGCGCGGTGGCGGAGTCGGTGCCTTCAACGTGATCCAGCTCGAGCACGCCGAGGCGCTCGTCGCCGGCGCCGAGCAGGCCGGTGCGCCGGTGGTGCTGCAGATCAGCGAGAACTGCGTGCGCTACCACGGTGCGCTGGAGCCGATCGCGCTCGCCACCCTCGCGGTGGCACGGCGAGCGACGGTGCCCGTGGCCGTGCACCTCGACCACGCCGAGTCCACCGCGCTGGTCCATGAGGCGGTCGAACTGGGACTGAGCAGCGTGATGTTCGACGGGTCGAAACTGCCGTGGGCGGACAACGTGGCCCGGACCGCCGACGTGGTGCAGCGGTGCCACGCAGCCGGGGTCGGGGTGGAAGCCGAGCTGGGCGAGGTCGGCGGCAAGGACGGCGTCCACGCGCCCGGAGCCCGCACCGACCCGCACGAGGCCGCCGAGTTCGTCCGGGCCACCGGGGTCGACGCGCTCGCCGTCGCGGTCGGCAGCTCGCACGCCATGGTGACCCGGGACGCCGAGCTCGACCTCGACCTGATCGCCCGGCTGCGACAGGCGGTGCCCGTGCCGCTCGTGCTGCACGGCTCCTCCGGCGTCCCGGACGCCGACCTCACCAAGGCGGTCGGGGCCGGCATGACCAAGGTCAACATCGCCACCCACCTGGGCCGCATCTTCACCGACACGGTCCGCGCGTTCCTCGCCGAGCACCCGGACGTGGTCGACACCCGCAAGTACCTCGGCGCCGCCCGCGCCGCCGTCGCCGATGAGGTCGCCCGGCTGCTGGACGTGCTCCGAGCCGCCTGAGCCGCCTGAGCCGCCTGAGCGCCCGCCCCGATCACCCCCGCTCGCAGGCTGTTCGGCCCTCGCCGCACTAGCCTGCCCCTCATGTCCCCGGCACCCTCTGACCCGGCACCTGCGCGACCGGCCGTGCCAGCCCGCACCACTCGGCATACCCTCCGGCGGTGGTTGCTCGGCGGCCTGGCCGCCGCCGTCCTGACCATCTGTGCCGCGGTGCTGGCGCTCGCGATCGGGTCGAGCACCGGGGTGCAGGCCGGGCTCATCGGACTGGTCTTCGCGCTGCTCCCGCTCGGCGTCGTGGTGCCGGCGTTCCTGTGGTTGGACCGATTCGAGGCCGAGCCGCGTCGGCTGCTGCTCTTCGCGTTCGTCTGGGGCGCCGTGGTCGCCAGCGCCGTCGCGCTGGTGCTCAACACGTCCTCGATCGGGCTGATCGCCCAGGTCTCCGGCAGCCGTGCCGAGGCCATGACGGTCGGCTCGGTCACCGTCGCCCCTGTCGTCGAGGAGAGCCTGAAGGGCCTGGCGGTCCTGCTGCTGTTGATCTTTCGCCGTCGGGAGATGGACGGCGTGGTCGACGGCATGGTCTATGCGGGCATCACCGCGGCGGGGTTCGCGTTCGCCGAGAACATCCTCTACCTCGGCCGGGCCTTCGACCAGCTCGGCGCCCAGGGGCTCGTCACCGTCTTCGTGCTGCGGGGCATCATGGCGCCCTTCGCCCACCCCCTGTTCACGATCTGCACCGGCATCGGTGTGGGCGTCGCGGCGACCACCCGGCACGCGGCGCTGCGGCTGCTGGCGCCGTTCTGCGGCTGGGTCTGTGCGGTGCTGCTGCACGCCCTGTGGAACCTCACCTCGGTCGTCGGCGCGCAGGGCTACTTCGGGGTCTACCTCGTGCTGCAGGTGCCGATCTTTCTGGCATTCGTCGGTTTGGCGATCTGGATGCGGCGCCGCGAGGGCCGCGTCATCGGGTTGCACCTGCTGCCCTACGTCGACGCGGGATGGCTCACCGCGGGGGAGGTGCACATGCTGTCCTCCATGGGGCAGCGGCGGCGTGCCCGTCAGTGGGCACGGGGCCGTGGTGGGCCCCGGGCCGGGCGCGCGATGGCGAGCTTCCAGGACACCGCCAGCGAGCTGGCGCTGCTGCGCTCGCGGATGGTCCGCGGCATCGCCGCCCCGACCGCGCAGCAGACCGAGCGCGAGATGCTCGACCTGATGGTGACGCGCCGGGCGCAGTTCCTCACCGGCGCCGGCGCCTGACGTCGCCCGGGCCCCCCGACCAGCCCCTCAAAGTTCAAGACTTGGTCAAGTCAGTCCCGCAGCCGTCGGCGCGGTGCCACGGTGAGGGGCGGTGCCAACAGGGACACCCCCTCACAACTGGAGAACCGCATGCCCCGTCATGTCCACGCCTGATCGGCCGTTCTCGCCGTCACCGCCACCGTTGCCGCCTCCCTGACCGCCGCCGTCCCCGGCATGGCCGCCGCCGGAGGCAGCGGCACGGCCAACCCGTTGCGCGGCGTCGCCGCCCAGGAGGCACACCAGCACGCCCAGCCCTCCTCGGCCAGCGCGGCCACGGCGACCGAGAAGGAATCGGGAGAGCCGGAAGGTGACGCCCTCGAGGTCGCCGACCGGGCCGAGCAGTACGCCTACATGCGCAGCGCGCCCGCCGAGTCGGTCTCTGCCGCAGCGCTGCTCGCCGCGCGCGCCCACGTCGCGGCCATGCCGAGCGCCGGGACTCACCTGACCGAGGTCACCCGGCAGCCCCTCCAGGCCGAGCCGGCGGGCTACACCGACCCCTACTGGTCCAACGCCGGCTCCGGGTTCGACCTCGTCAGCGGCCGCGTGACCGGCCTCGCCGTCGATGGACAGACCACCTACGTCGGTGCCGCCGACGGTGGCGTCTGGAAGTCGGTCAACGGTGGCCGCACCTGGGGCTCGATCTGGGACCACATGCCGTCGCTGTCGATCGGCGCGCTGACCATGGGGCCCGGGCACGCGCTGTGGATCGGCACCGGCGAGGCGAACACCAACTCCGACTCCTACCAGGGGATCGGCGTCTACCGCACCACCAACGGCGGCCGCACCTTCCAGCGGGTCGGCGGCGATGAGCTGGTGGACAGCCAGATCTATCGGATCCGGGACGACCACCACGGCTGGATGTATGCCGCCACGAGCCACGGCCTGTACCGCCACTCCTCGACGACGAGCGCTGGATCCTGGCAGCTGGTACTCAAACCCGACCCCAACCCCGACCACAGCCCCTACCGGACCTCGATGATCACCGACTTGGTCATCCGTCCCGGCACGCACGGCCAGGAGCTGCTCGCCGTCCTCGGCTGGCGCAACGGCTCGCCCTACAACGGCTTCTACGTCTCCCACACCGGAGGCGGTGCGAACAGTTGGCACGAGATCACCCCCGCCGGTGACATCGACGCCAGTGACATCGGCCGGACGAGCCTCGCCTACGCCGCCGACGGTTCCCGGTTGTATGCCGTCATCGAGTCCCCCGCGAAGCTGCTGGCGGGCGATGACACCAACCTGCAGGGCGTCTACGTCTCCGCCAGCGGGGACCCGGCCGGACCCTGGACCCTGATCGCCGACTCCGACAAGCTCGACCACTCCGGTTCGGCCCTGGTCGACCTGGCGGGCTACCACGCCGGGATCCAGTCCTGGTACAACCAGACGATCGAGGTCGACCCGCACGACCCGATGCACATGTACCTCGGGCTGGAGGAGATCTTCCAGACCAACAACGGAGGCCAGACCTTCACCACGGCCAGCCCGTACTGGAACTACGGCCTGCCCTGCGGAAGCTCCTGCCCCAAGACCACCCACCCCGACCAGCACGCGCTGGCGATCACCCCCGACGGGCAGCTGCTCATCGGCAACGACGGCGGGGTCTACCGCAGGCCGCTGTCCGTCGTCGGCTACGGGCACTGGAGCGACCTGAACGCCGGGCTCCACACGCTGCAGTACTACGACGCGGGGGACGGTCGCACCGCCGGCTCGCCCAGCCCGACGAAGCTCGGCTACTGGGGTGGCATGCAGGACAACGGCACCTCGCTGCTCAAGCCGCACAGCCGGCTCAACGTGGAACCGGCCGGCGGCGACGGGACGAACGTCATCGTGGACCCGCAGGACTGGCAGCGGTCCGTGGGCGCCTACGTCGACCTGGGGATGTACAGCACCACCGACGGCGGCCACCACTTCGACACGATCAGCCCGGAGTGCGGCTACTACAACGGCGCGGACTGCGACCCGTCGGCCCGCTTCGTCGCGCCCTTCGTCAAGGACCCGCAGGACGTCAACCACTGGGTCGCCGGCGGCAGCAAGATCTGGGAGACGCGCAAGGGCTGGGACACCAGGTGCGGCGGCTCCTCCTGTGACTGGGTGCCGGTGCACGAGCTCAGCACGGACGGTGCCGGCGGCCTCAACGTCGCCACCGCGCTGGCCACCAACGGCGACACGACCTATGCCGCGTGGGTCGACAGCTCCGGAAACCCCAGCCCCACCTTCCAGAGCGGCATCGACACCAACTACGGCGGCACCTGGCACCGTCTCGCGCTGGCGAACCTGCCCAACCGCTACATCGCGGGCCTGACCGTCGACCGGACCGACCCGGCGCACGTCTACGCGGTCTTCAACGGATACTCCCGGCGCTGGATCGAGGGCGGCGGGACCGGCGTGATCTTCGAGTCGCACGACGGCGGCGCGACGTGGCGCAACATCACCGGCAACCTGCCGGATGCTCCCGGCGACGCCGTCGCGGTGTCCCGTGGCGAACTCGTGCTCGCCACCGACGTCGGCGCCTTCGTCAGCAGTGCCGCGCACCCGGGCCGGTGGACCCACGTCGACGGCCTGCCCAACACGGCCATCAACAACGTCAAGCCGTCCGCTGACGGCCGCAGCGTGGTGGCGGCGACCCACGGCCGGGGGATCTGGACGATCCGGGTGCGGTAGCACCACCCGTCCGGTGCGGACCGGGTGCCGCGTCGTCGGACGCGGCGCCCGGTCCGTGCGCTCGCTTAGACTGCGGACCGTCGCCCGTCGACGCCCCGGCGTCGCGCCGGGCGGCCGGCCCTCGTAGCTCAGCTGGATAGAGCAAGAGCCTTCTAATCTCTAGGTCGCAGGTTCGAGTCCTGCCGGGGGCGCCGCGGGTTCCCTGGTCCCCGGTTGTGCCGCGCAGGTCGCCGCGTCACGGGATCCCAGAACCGGCGGTAGCGTCGCGAGTACCCGCCCCTTGGGCCAGCGCCGAAGGCAGCTCGCTGCTGAACCGCAACCGGCAAAGTGCCCAAGGGGCGGTCAGCACCGCCCATACCCACCCGTCGCGCAAACGTGCACCTTCGCACGTCAACTCTTGGCAAGTCCCGCGGGCGCCCTGGGACATGCCCTGACGCGCCGCTGTCAGGGGACGGACAACCGGTCGACGTACCCTCGGCGGGTGAGCCATTTCCTGGAGCCGATCCTCAGCGCACCGCCCTGGATCGTGCTTCTGGTGGTGGGGACGGTCGTCTTCTGCGAGGACGCCATCTTCGTCGGCTTCGTGGTGCCGGGTGAGACCGCCGCGGTGCTCGGCGGCGTCGTGGCCAACCAGGGGCGCGTACCCCTCGCGGCCATGCTCGCCGTGGTCATCGGCTGCGCCATCATCGGCGACACGGTCGGGTACGAGATCGGCCGGCACGTCGGGCCGCGGGTGCTGGCCGCGAAGATCTTCGACCGCAAGCGGGACGAGCTCGACCGGGCCCAGGACTTCCTCGCGCGCAGGGGCGGTGCCGCGGTCTTCCTCGGCCGGTGGATCGCGTTCTTCCGCGCGGTCATGCCGGCGCTCGCCGGCACCGCCCGTATGCGCTACCGCACCTTCCTGCTGTTCAACGCCCTCGGCGGGATCACCTGGGGCGCGGTGGTCGTCTCCATCGGGTATGCCGCAGGAGCCTCCTACGCCAAGGTCGAGAAGACGTTCGGCACCGGCAGCGCGATCGCCGTGGCCGCCATCGTCGTGGCCGTCTTCGTCATCTGGCGGATCCGCAAGCACCGCAGCCAGCGGGCACACGGCGTGGAACACCACTCGACCTCCTCGACGGCGCCCGACCGCTCGGACGACTGACACGGCCTGAGTTGAGGGGACCGACCCGGACACGGCAGTCTTGCGGGCGTGACCGGACCGCCCAGCCCCCCCGACGGAGGCCGGCTGCTCGCTGCGGTCCAGCAGCTGCGCGGTGAGGTCGCCGGCACCCGGCTGCCCCTGCCGTTGCCCGGCACCGAGGACGCCGAGCGCGCCGGTGACCAGCTGCTCAAGCAGCTCGACGACTACGTGCTGCCCCGCCTGTCCGCGCTGGACGCGCCGCTACTGGCGGTCGTGGGCGGGTCCACCGGCGCCGGGAAGTCGACGATCGTCAACTCCCTCGTCGGCGAGGTGGTCACCCGCGCCGGGGTGCTGCGCCCGACCACCCGGGCGTCCGTGCTCGTCCACCACCCGCACGACACCCGGTGGTTCACCGACCAGCGGGTGCTGCCCGGCCTGGCGCGGGTGACGGCCACGCGCCGCCCGGATGAGCCGGCGCGGCGCGGCACCTATGCCGGCACCGCCACCGAGGACCCCTCGTCGGTGCGCCTCGTCGCCGCCGAGAGCATCCTGCCGGGCCTCGCATTGCTCGACGCCCCAGACATCGACTCCGTCGTGCGCGCCAACCGCGAGCTGGCCCACCAGCTGCTCTCGGCCGCGGACCTGTGGGTCTTCGTCACCACCGCAGCCCGGTATGCCGACGCGGTGCCCTGGGGGCTGCTGCGCGAGGCCGCCGACCGCGGCACCTCGGTCGCGATCGTGCTCGACCGGGTGCCCCCGGAGGCCATGGCCGAGGTGCGCGGGCACCTCGCGGAGATGCTGCGCGAGCACGGTCTGCAGGACGCCCCGGTCTTCCCGGTGCCGGAGACGCAGCTGTCCCGAGAGGGCTTGCTGCCCGAACGGGACGTGGCGCGGCTGCACTCCTGGCTGTCCGCACTGGCGCGGGATGCCAAGGCGCGCGCGACCGTCATACGGCGCACCCTCGGCGGGGCACTGGACTCCCTCCCGGCGCGGGTGGGGCACCTCGCCGACGCCGGCGCCGCGCAGGTGGAGGCGCTCGACGCCCTCCAGGCCGCGGCCACCACCGCGTATGCCGACGCGCTCGCCGAGGTCGAACGCGGCATGACCGACGGCACCCTGCTGCGCGGCGAGGTGCTCGCCCGGTGGCAGGAGTTCGTCGGGACCGGCGAGTTCCTGCGCCAGATCGAGGCCGGGGTCAGCCGGCTGCGCGACCGGATCACCGCGCTCTTCAAGGGGGCGCCGCCGCCGTCCCGCGACCTCGGGGAGGCTCTGCAGACCGGCGCCGCCTCACTGCTCACGTCCGAGGCACAGTCGGCAGCGGCGGCGACCGCGCGGCAGTGGCGGCGCCTCGCCGGTGGCGGGTCGTTGGTCGAGGCGCACCCCGACCTGGCCAAGGGGAGCCCGGACCTGCCCGCGACGGTGGACCGGGCCGTGCGCGACTGGCAGGGCTACGTCCTGCAGCTGGTCCGCGACGAGGGGCAGGACCGCCGCACCACCGCACGGGTCCTCGCGTTCGGCGTCAACGGGATCGCCGTGGTGCTCATGCTCGTGGCCTTCAGCCAGACCGGGGGGCTGGTGGGGGCCGAGGTCGGGATCGCCGGCGGTGCCGCAGTGCTCGCACAACGGCTGCTGGAGGCGGTGTTCGGCGACCAGGCGGTGCGCACCTTGGCGGCGAAGGCGCGCAAGGAGCTCATCCGCAGGACCGCGGACGTGTATGCCGACGAGCGGGTCCGGTTCGAACGTCTCCTCACCGAGGTGGCAGTGGATCCCGAGCAACCACAACGGCTCTCGAGTGCGTTGGCGGCCGTGGAGCGTGCCCGGTGAGCGCGCGCGACCTTTTGCGTCGGGCCACGGGCACCAAGCCCGCGGTCTCCCGCGCCGACCTGGAGTCGCGGGCCGAGGCGCTGGGGCAGGCGCTCGAGCTCGGCGCCGACCAGCTCGACGCGGGCGCCGTGGCGACGGCCCGTGCGGTGGCCGCCAAGGTCGGCGAGCGCACCGGTATCGCTGGCGGTCGCACCGTGGTCGCCCTCGCGGGCGCCACCGGCAGCGGCAAGTCGAGCCTGTTCAACCGGCTTGTGGGCGCGGAGGTCGCCCAGGTGGGGGCCCGACGGCCCACCACCGCGAAGGCGACCGCTGCGGTCTGGGGACGGGAGCCGGTAACGCCGTTGCTGGACTGGCTGGGGGTGGCGCGTCGGCACGAGGTCCGGGACGCGGCCGGTGCCGGCGCCGGTGGTCCGGGAGTCGACGCCGGAGCCGATGCCCGGAGCGACGGCGTGGACGCGGCCGAGGGAGCCACCGACCTCGACGGTCTGGTGCTGCTGGACCTGCCCGACTTCGACTCGCGGGTGCGCAGTCACCGGGAGGAGGTCGACCGGCTGCTGGAGCTGGTCGACGTGTTCGTCTGGGTCACCGACCCGCAGAAGTACGCCGACGCCCTCCTGCACGAGGACTACGTGCGGCAGCTGTCCGATCACGGGGCGACCATGCTCGCCGTCCTCAACCAGGCGGACCGTCTCTCCCCCGAAGGCGTCGCCGCCTGCCAACAGGACCTGCGCCGACTGCTCGGCGAGGACGGCCTGCACGGCGTGGAGGTGGTCCTCACCTCGGCCGCCACCGGCGCCGGCCTCGTCGAGCTGCGGCACCGCGTGGCGCAGGCGGTGCAGACCCGCAACGCCGCCGAGCAGCGGCTGCTCGGTGACGTGCGGCACGCGGCCCGTGAGCTGCGGGCCGGCGTCGCCGACAGCGAACCCCGGGTCGGCGAGGAGGCCGACGAGGAGCTGGTGGAGGCGCTCAGCCGCGCGGCCGGCATACCGGTGGTGCTCAAGGCGGTGGAGCGGGACTACCGCAACGAGGCCTGGTCGAGCACCGGCTGGCCGTTCACGCGGTGGGCGCGGGCCCTGCGACCAGACCCGCTCAAGCGGCTGCGGCTGACCCCCGGCCGGGGCCGTGCCGCGGAGGGGAGTGCCGGCGTGAGCGCGCAGGACGTGCGCGCGGCGCTCGGGCGGTCCTCGCTGCCGCCGCCCACCCCGGCGGCGCGGTCGGCGGTGTCGCTGGCCGTGCGCCGGCTGGGGGACCGGGCCAGCGAGGGGCTGCCGCCGCGCTGGGCCGATGAGGTGATCGCGGCGGCCGGGCCGTTCGACGAGGACCTGAGCGACCACCTGGACCAGGCGGTCGTGGGCACGTCGCTACGCGTGCGGCGGCCCCGCTGGTGGGGGCTGTGCAACGTGCTGCAGTGGCTGTTCGCGCTGACCGCCGTCGCCGGGGCGGTGTGGTTGGTGGTGCTCGCCGTGCTGGGGTGGCTGCAGATGGGCACGTACTTCCAGCCGCCGCTGCTGGGGCCGGTGCCCTGGCCGGTCGTGCTGCTCGGTGGCGGACTGGTCTGCGGGCTGCTGCTCGCGGTGCTGGCCCGGGCGCTGGCGCGGGTGGGGGCCCGGCGACGACGTCGGGTGATCGCGCGGCGGCTGGGGGGTGCGATCGACGGCGTCGCACGGGCCCGCATCGTGGCGCCGGTGCGCGCGGTGCTCGAGGCACACCGGGGCACCCGCGAGCGCCTCGACGCCGCCCTGCGCTGAGGGCTCGTCCTGCGCCCGAGGGGCGTCCCCATGCCCCCGCGGCGGGGAACGGGTCGTCCACAGCTGGCCGCTCGGGCCTGGCCGGGGGTCGTGACCGGGGACCACGGTGGTGTCGACCCGCCGGAGCGGCGGAGCAGACCGAGTGAGGAACTGGGGTGGATCTCCCGTGAACGAGACCTACGTGACCATCAGTGGCAACGTCATCGCCACGCCGACGAAGCGGCTCACCAAGCACGGCGTGCCGTTCGTGACCTTCCGCGTCGCCTCCACCGCCAGGCGGATGGACAGCAAGACCGGCGGTTACGTCGACGCGGGCACCAACTTCGTCAACGTCACCGCCTTCCGTGGCCTGGCGATCAACGTGGCCAACTCCATCGACAAGGGGCAGCCCGTCATCGTCTACGGCCGGATGCGCGTCAACCAGTGGACCAACGGGGAGCAGAAGGGCACGTCGGTCGAGGTGGACGCTTACAACGTGGGCTTCGACATGGCCCGCGGCACCTCGACCTTCACCAAGGTGGTGCGACCCAGCCTGCACGCGGTGGACGACCGCCTCGGCGACCCAGCCGTCCAGGCGGCCGCTCGCCAGATCGACGCCGAGCTCGACCGGCCGGAGGAGCCCGACCCGTGGGCCCAGGTCACGTCGGCGCCCGTCGCCGAGGGTCCGGCGCCGGTGCTGGGCGGGCGGGCCTCGGATCCGGGCGGTCAGGACGGTGAGCTCGCGACGGAGGGCGCCGACGACCAGCCGGCGGCCGACAGCCCTGACGGTGCCGCCTATGACGAGGAGGACACCGAGGAGCCGCAGCTGCGGGCCGGGTGAGGCAGGGCCGGCGCGGGGGAGGGGCGGGTCGGCGGATTGGGAGCGGCCGCCGGTCGCCGGATAGCCTGAGGGGCATGGCGGAGTTCATTTACACGATGACCCGGGCACGCAAGGCCCACGGCGACAAGGTGATCCTCGACGACGTCACCATGTCGTTCTACCCGGGCGCGAAGATCGGCATGGTCGGCCCCAACGGCGCCGGCAAGTCGACCATCCTCAAGATCATGGCGGGGCTCGACCAGCCCTCCAACGGCGAGGCCCGCCTCTCGCCGGGCTACAGCGTTGGCATCCTGCTGCAGGAGCCGCCGCTCAACGAGGAGAAGGACGTCCGCGGCAACGTGGAGGAGGGCCTCGGCCAGATCAAGGCCGACGTCGACCGGTTCAACCAGATCTCGGTCGAGATGGCTGAGCCGGACGCGGACTTCGACGCGCTGATGGCCGAGATGGGCCAGCTGCAGGAGAAGATCGACGCGGCCGACGCCTGGGACCTCGACTCCCAGCTCGAGCAGGCGATGGACGCGCTGCGCTGCCCGCCCGGGGACGCCGACGTCACCGTCCTGTCCGGTGGCGAGCGCCGCCGGGTGGCGCTGTGCAAGCTGCTGCTGTCCAAGCCCGACCTGCTGCTGCTCGACGAGCCGACCAACCACCTCGACGCCGAGAGCGTGCAGTGGCTGGAGCAGCACCTGGCGCAGTACCCGGGCGCGGTCATCGCGGTGACCCACGACCGGTACTTCCTCGACAACGTGGCGCAGTGGATCGCCGAGGTCGACCGCGGCCGGCTCTACCCCTACGAGGGCAACTACTCGACCTACCTGGAGAAGAAGCAGGAGCGCCTGCAGGTCCAGGGCAAGAAGGACGCCAAGCTCGCCAAGCGCCTCAAGCAGGAGCTGGAGTGGGTCCGGTCCAACGCCAAGGCCCGGCAGACCAAGTCCAAGTCGCGTCTGGCTCGCTACGACGAGATGGCGGCGGAGGCCGAGCGCACCCGCAAGCTGGACTTCGAGGAGATCCAGATCCCGCCGGGTCCGCGTTTGGGCAGCACCGTCATCGAGGTCGACGGGTTGCGCAAGGGCTTCGGCGACCGGGTCCTGATCGACAACCTGAGCTTCACGCTGCCCCGCAACGGCATCGTCGGTGTCATCGGCCCGAACGGCGTCGGCAAGACCACGCTCTTCAAGACGATCGTCGGTCTCGAGGAGCCCGACGACGGAACGGTCAAGGTCGGCGAGACGGTCAAGATCTCCTACGTCGACCAGGGTCGCGAGCAGCTCGACCCGAGCAAGAACCTGTGGGAGACCGTCTCCGACGGCCTCGACTTCATCCAGGTCGGCAACGTGGAGATTCCCTCGCGGGCCTACGTCTCCCAGTTCGGGTTCAAGGGCCCCGACCAGCAGAAGATGACCGGCATGCTCTCCGGCGGGGAACGCAACCGGCTCAACCTGGCGCTGACCCTCAAGCAGGGCGGCAACCTCCTGCTGCTCGACGAGCCGACCAACGACCTCGACGTCGAGACCCTCGGGTCGCTGGAGAACGCGCTGCTCGACTTCCCGGGCTGCGTCGTGGTGACCAGCCACGACCGGTGGTTCCTCGACCGCGTGGCGACGCACATCCTCGCCTACGAGGGCGACGAGGAGGACCCGGCGAGCTGGTACTGGTTCGAGGGCAACTTCGACGCCTACGAGAAGAACAAGGTCGAGCGGCTCGGGGCCGAGGCCGCCCGCCCGCACCGCGTCACCTACCGCCGACTCACCCGCGACTGACGTGCGCCGCGCCGTCTTCACCGAGGACCACGAGGCCCTGCGCCGCACCGCCCACGAGTTCGTGCAGCGCAGCCTCGTGCCGCGCGCCGAGGAGTTCCTCGAGCAGCACGCGATGGGGCGGGACGTCTGGCTGGAGGCGGGCAAGCAGGGACTGCTCGGGCTGAACATCCCCGAGGAGTACGGCGGCGCCGGCGTCGACGACTACCGCTTCACCGCGGTGGTCAGCGAGGAGATGAGCAAGTTCGCGGCCGCGGCGTCGTCGAACTTCGGCATCCACGCCAGCGTCGTCGCGCCCTACCTCGTCGAGCTGGGCACCGAGGAGCAGAAGCAGCGCTGGCTGCCCCGCTTCTGCACCGGCGAGATCATCGCCGGGATCGCGATGACCGAACCGAGCGGCGGCTCCGACCTCGCCGCGCTGACGACCACCGCGGTCCGCGACGGCGAGGACTGGATCCTCAACGGTTCCAAGACGTTCATCACCAACGGCTACCAGGGTGACTTCATCCTGGTCGCTGCCCGCACCGCTCCGGAGAAGCGCGCCAAGGGCATCACGTTGTTCGCCGTCGAGGCCGGCATGCCCGGCTTCGAGCGTGGCCGCAAGCTGGACAAGGTCGGCCAGCTCGAGTCCGACACGGCCGAGCTGTTCTTCCGGGACGTCCGCGTCCCTGCCGAGAACGTCGTCGGCGAGGTGGACCGCGGCTTCATCCACATGATGGAGCAGCTGCCCCAGGAGCGGGTCGGCGCGGCGGTCTCCAACACGGCCAACGCCGTCCAGATCTTCGAGGAGACGCTGGCCTACGTGAAGGAGCGGCAGGCGTTCGGCCAGCCCATCGGGACCTTCCAGCACAACAAGTTCAAGCTCGCCGAGATGGTCACCACCTTGGAGGTGACCCGTGCCTACGTCGACGACTGCGTCGCCGCCCACGCGGTGCACGAGCTGACCGCGGTCGACGCGGCGAAGGCCAAGTGGTGGTCGGCGCAGGTGCAGAACGACGTCATCGACCAGTGCGTGCAGCTCTACGGCGGCTACGGCTACATGAACGAGTACCGCGTCGCCCGCGCCTGGCGCGACGCCCGTGTCACCAAGATCTGGGCCGGCTCCAACGAGATCATGAAGGAGCTCATCGGCCGCGACCTCGGCCTCTGAGCGCAGACGTACACGGCTCACGCCACGGTGAGCACTCGGCATACCGACGAGGGGACGGGCACATGGGAGCGCACGAGGGGAAGGTCGCCGTCGTCACCGGCGCCAGCCGAGGCATCGGGCTGGCCATCGCGCAGCGGCTGGTCGCCGACGGCGCCAAGGTGGTCCTCACCGGTCGGCACGCCGAGGCCCTGCAGGAGGCGGTCACCAGCCTCGGTGGCGCGGACGTCGCCGTCGGCGTGGCCGGGAACGCGGCGGATGAGGAGCACCAGCACCGGACGGTGGCCACGGCGCGGGACGCCTTCGGCCGCCTCGACCTGCTGGTCAACAATGCCGGCATCAACCCCGAGTACGGCCCGATGCTGGACAGCGACCTCGCAAAAGCGCGCAAGATCATCGATGTCAACGTCCTCGCCGCCTTCTCCTGGACCCGTGAGGCCGTGCGCGCCGGCCTCGGCACCGACGACGCCCCGGGTGGCGCGGTGGTCAACGTGGCGTCGGTCGCCGGCTTGGGTGCCACCGGCCTGCTCGGGTGGTATGCCGTGAGCAAGGCTGCGCTGATCCACCTCACCCGAGAACTCGGCCAGCAGCTCGCACCGCAGGTCCGGGTCAATGCGGTGGCGCCGGCCGTGGTCAAGACGGCGTTCGCCCGAGCGCTCTACGAGGGCAGGGAGGAGCGGGTGACGCGGGCCTACCCGATGGGTCGGCTCGGCCGCCCGGACGATGTGGCCGGCACCGTGTCCTTCCTGCTCTCCGGTGATGCGGCGTGGATCACCGGGGAGACCGTGGTCATCGACGGCGGGCTCACGCTCTCCAGCGGCGTGTGAGCCCGTCGGGTCAGTCCGGGTCGGTCCGGGTCAGCCCGGATGGGCGGTGCGGGTGAGCAGCCACGAAGGCCCGACGCAGGTCCCACCGGCAGCCGCCACCCGCTCGCGCAACCCCCGGTCTGCGGTCACGACCACCACCTCGGCGCCGTCCGTGGCGTGGGCACGGACCTGCTCCACGATCGTGTCGTCGCCGGAACCGGGAGCGTGCACCGTCTGCACCGTGCCCTGCTGGCCGACCGGCTTGCCGCGCTTGGCGGCCCCCTCCAGCACCAGCACCACGACGTCACGGTCCAGCTGGGCCGCGGCGATGGCGTCGTGGAGGCGTGCGGCCGCACCAGCGCGATCACGCCACCACCCGGTCGGTCGGCTGCCGACCACATTCGCCCCGTCGACGATGAGCACTCGCACCCGGAAAGCCTAGGCGAGACTGGGTGCTCACCGCCGCGGCGGCGCGATCGCCGCGACGCAGCGGGCTCCAGCACTGGCGGAGTACCGTGAAGGGGTGCGGGGTGACCGTGTGGAGGTCGTCATCGATGCGGGCGGTGAGGTCCGTACCTACGACATCGTCGCGACCCGGAACGGCCGCCGGGTGGAGATCGAGACCGCCCGCGGCGTGGTGACCGTGTCCGAGGTGACCCGCAGCGGCAGCCCGGTCCGCACGGCTCGCTTCATGGCCAACCGGATCCTGGCCCTGGTCGAGCACCCGGCCGTCGACCAGAACATCGCCGGCGAGGTGATCCAGCCGCGGCCGATCCGCTCGTCCGGCTGACCACCGGCCACGGAGGGCGTATGCCGACTCCTCACCGTGACGCGTCCGGCTGTCGGTGATCTGCGGCAGGCTTGGCCCATGGCACGGGAGCTGCAGGTGACCTTCGATTGTGCGGACCCGGCTGCGCTGGCCACGTTCTGGTGCGCGGCCCTCGACTACGAGATCGAGACTCCCCCGCCCGGCTTTGCCGACTGGGATGCCTTCCTGGAGGCGCAAGGCGTGCCACCGGAGAGGCGCAACGACGCCTCCGCCTGCGTCGACCCGGACGGTCGAGGACCACGACTGTTCTTTCAGCGGGTGCCGGAGGGCAAACTGGCCAAGAACCGGGTGCACCTCGACGTGCGGGCGGCGCCGGGACTCGAGGGTGACGCACGGATGGCGGCGCTGGAGGAGCTCGCGAAGCGGCTCATCGGCGAGGGCGCCACGCGGGTCGAGCGGTTCGAACCCGGCGGCATGTCGCACGGATTCATCGTGATGCGGGACCCGGAGGGCAACGAGTTCTGCCTCGACTAGCCGGCGACCAGGCCGGCACGTGGTTGCCGGACGGCCGTTGTGCCGTCAGCCTGTGGCGCGCTGCAGCTCCCAGGCCGCGACCAAGGCGTCCTCGATCGCGCCGACATCACCGGACTCCAGATCTGCGACGACCATCATGTGCTTGCGGAACCGCGGTGGGACCCTGAAGGTGTCGGGGAACTGCCGCAGCACCGCGTCGCGGTAGTCGAAGTCCGCGCGAATCACGATGTGCGTGTCGTCGAGTTCGCGCGCCACCAGCCGCCCGTGATACCGCCACTCAGCCCGTGAGCTGGAGGCAGTGCGTCGCACCCCCTCCAGCTCAGCGACCACGTCGGCCACGTCAGCGATCTGCATCAGGGCACGTTCGCAGCCACACCGTCATCCCGGACCATCGACGACCCTCCGCTGGGAGCTGTCGGGCCACGTCTCACTGCGGGCACCGGGCCATGAGCTCGATCTCGACTCGTGCCCCCAGGGGCAGCTCGGCGACGGCAACCGTGGTGCGTGCCGGATAGGGCGGTGTGAAGGTGGCTCCGTAGGCCTCGTTCATGGCCGCGAAGTCCGCCATCGTCGTGAGGTACACGTTGACCTTGACGACGTCCGCCCAGGACGCCCCGGCCGACGTGAGCACGTGGTGGAGGTTGGAGAAGGCCTGGCGCGTCTGAGCCGTCACATCCCCGTCGATCAGC
>NZ_DASSTI010000003.1:0-3687 GCF_035708005.1 Segeticoccus sp.
CGCGGGTATCGGTACCTGTCGGTAGTGGCGGAGGAGCCACGGATCGGGCAGAGAACGATGAGCGAGCTGGCACAAAGCAGTCGGGACGTCTTGAAGCAGCTCGACGAGCGGAGCCCGTCGGCGTTCTACTGGCAGCTGACGCTGCTGGCGACGCTGGGCGGCTTCCTCTTCGGCTACGACACCTCCAACATCGGCTCGGCGCTGAACTTCGTCCCCTACGGGCTCACCGGCTTCGCCGAGGGCTACCTCGTCGCCGGCGCCTCCATCGGCGCGGCGGTCGGCGCCATCTGCGCCGGCCCGCTCACCGACAAGTTCGGCCGCAAGTCCCTGCTGATCGCGGACGCCGGCATCTACGCCGCCGGAGCGATCCTGTCGGCAGTGACCCCCGACGCGATCGTGCTGCTCATCGCGCGGACGCTGATCGGCCTGGCGATCGGCGCGGACTCCGCGATCGCCACCGCCTACATCTCCGAGTACGCCCCGCGCAGCCGGCGCGGCCAGCTGAGCATGCTCCAGCAGTGGATGATCACCGTCGGCATCCTCGTGTCCTACATCGTCGCGATCATCGTCTTCAAGGCGCTGCCCGAGAGCATGGCCTACTCGGTCGACTGGCGCCTCATCCTCGGCCTCGGCGCCATCCCCGCGCTCGTCGGCCTCGCCCTGCGCACCCAGATGCCGGAGTCCCCACGCTGGCTGCTGCGCCACGACCGGTACGAGGACGTCCGCAAGGCGGTGTCAAAGCTCGGCCTGACCGTGTCCCGCGACGACGTCGAGTTCACCGCGCACCGGCTCGAGGAAGCCGAGTCGGAACGCCGCCAGCACCAGTCGAGCCAGTGGACCAAGGGCGTCAAGCGGGCGCTGTTCGTGGTCTGCATCTTCTTCGTGTTCCAGCAGATCACGGGCATCAACGTGCCGCTCTACTACGGGCCGCACCTGCTCGCGCCGCTGTTCCAGGGCGCCCACGCCACCAAGGTCACGTCCACGATCGCCGGCGTCGAGGTCACCGCCATCATGACGGCGGTCAACGTCGCGGCCACGTACTTCGGCTTCCGCTACATCGACCGCCTCGGCCGCCGGAAGATCTCCATGGGCGGCTACACCGGCATGATCGTCTTCGCCCTCCTCGCCGCTGCCGGCCTCGGGTTCCTGAGCGGGACGGCGGAGATCTTCGTGGTCATGGTCGGCCTGTCGCTGTTCATCGCCTCGTTCGCCGTCGGCGTCGGCGGCACCGGCTGGCTGCTCCAGGGCGAGGTGTTCCCGACCGCCGTGCGCGGGCAGGCCGCCGCCTACGGCGCCACCGCCGACTGGGTCGCGAACTTCGCCCTGATCGAGGTCTTCCCGGTGTGGCAGGCGGGCATCGGCCTGCCGTGGGTGCTGGTCTGCTTCGCTGGCCTGAGCGTCATGGCGATCGCCTTCATCTTCCGCTACGTGCCGGAGACGAAGGGCCTGTCCGTGGAGGAGATCACCCACGTCTTCGAACGCCAGGCCGCCTCGGGCGGACGGTGACCGCTCGCGCCGTCACCGTCCGCGGTGCACCAGCAACAGCAGCCGTATGCCGTGTGCTTGCGTGCCGGCGCGACCCTCACCCGCGCTTGCGCGCCCGCACGATGGCGCTGTGCATGCCGGGCGCCGCCTCGTGGGTGAAGGTGACCTCGGCGTCCTCGAACCCCGCCTCTGCCAGGCCCTGCAGGTACTCCCGGCGAGACAGGGCGCCGGCGATGCACCCGACATACGAGCCGCGCTGGGCACGGTCGGTGGGTGACAGGTGGTCCTCGGCAACGACGTCGGAGATCCCGATCCGCCCACCGGGCCGCAGGACTCGGAACATCTCGCGCACCACGGCCGGCTTGTCGGTGGACAGGTTGATGACGCAGTTGGAGATGACCACGTCGACCGAGCCGTCCGGCAGCGGCACGTCCTCGATGGTGCCCTTGAGGAAGGCGACGTTGTCCAGGCCGGACTTGACCTTGTTGGCCTCCGCGAGCGCCAGCATCTCGTCGGTCATGTCGACGCCGTAGGCGAACCCGCTCGGGCCGACCCGCCGTGCCGACAGGAGCACGTCGATGCCACCACCGGAGCCGAGGTCGAGCACCGTCTCGCCCGGCCGGAGCTCAGCAACGGCAGTGGGATTGCCGCAGCCCAGGCTGGCCGCCACGGCGGCGGCGGGCAGCTCGCCCTGCTCCGCGGCGGCATACAGGCTGGCGCCGAAGGCGTCGTCGACCTCGCCGGTCCCGCCGCAGCAGGAGGAGTTGTCCGGGGTGCAGCACCCGGCGTCGACGAGGGGCAGCGCCTCGCGGCCCGTGTCGGTGACGGCAGTGGCCGCGGCGGCGTAGCGCTGGCGTACCTGTTCGCGGAGCTCGGTGTCGCTCATGGTCATCTCCTATCGATGGTTGTCGATGGGTAGAGCGTGCAGCACATATCGACAGATGTCAATGGATGGTGGGAGAATGGTCGGCATGGCCGCGCCAACCCCGTCCTCGCTGCTCGCCGACGACCTGCAGGCCTGCTGCGCGAGCGTCACCGGCGGCGCGCTCGACGTGGACCAGGCCGAGCGGTTGGCACGCGCGTTCAAGGCACTGGCCGATCCGACGCGGGTCCGGCTGCTCTCCCTCGTGGCCGCTGCCGAGGGCGGCGAGGCGTGCATCTGCCACCTGACCGAGCCGGTCGGTGTCGCCCAGCCGACGGTGTCGCACCACATGAAGCAGCTGGTCGACGCGGGCCTGGTGACCCGTGAGCAGCGCGGCCGCTGGGCCTACTACGCAGTGGTGCCAGAGGCCGTCGCGGCGCTCGGGTCGGCGCTGGAGACCGCGCTGGTTTCCCGCTCGTCCGCCTAGCTTTTTCAGCGCGCACTCACCCAACACACAGGTTGAGGAGGAAACCTCGGCCCGTGCCCCGGTTTCCGCGCAAGCTCAACGACGTCCTGAGCCTGTTCGGTGCCTTCGTGGCGACCGCGGTCGTGGCGGGACTCCTCGGCGCAGGGCTGTTCATCCCGGGGGTGGGGGCGCTCGGCGCGACGACGCGGCAGGCCGTGCACCTGTTCGACTCGCTGCCCAGCCAGCTGACGAGCGACCCGCTGTCCCAGCAGTCCAAGATCGTCGCCGCGGACGGCACGGTCATCGCCACCCCGTATGACACCAACCGCGTCATCGTGCCGCTGTCCAAGATCTCCCAGGCGATGCAGGACGCGCAGGTGGCGATCGAGGACGCCCGGTTCTTCCAGCACGGCGCTCTGGACCCCAAGGGCGTCGTCCGGGCGCTCGCCTCCAACCTGTTCAACAAGGGCACCGAGGGTGCGTCCACGCTCACCCAGCAGTACGTGAAGATCTCGCTGGAGGACAACGCCCTGCGCAACGGCAACCAGCAGGCGGCTCGGGCCGCCATCGTCCGCCAGGGCATCGCCGGTTATGCGCGCAAGCTGCAGGAGCTGAGATATGCGGTCGCGCTCGAGCAGAAGATGACCAAGGACCAGATCCTGCAGGGCTACCTCAACCTCGTCTACTACGGCGACCAGGCCTACGGCGTGGAGGCCGCCGCCGAGCACTACTACGGCATCCACGCCAGCCAGCTCGACATCGCCCAGTCCGCCATGCTGGCCGGCGTCGTCAACGAGCCGGGCGTGACCGACCCCATCCACAACCCGCAGGCCGCGCTGCACCGGCGCAACGTGGTGCTCGACAAGATGTACCA
>NZ_DASSTI010000004.1:0-18944 GCF_035708005.1 Segeticoccus sp.
ATGCCGGTCATCGAGTTCGATCCTCCGGAGCGGTTCGTCGCGGGCACCGTGGGGCCTCCCGGGCAACGCACGTTCTTCCTGCAGGCCAGCAGCGGCCGCAGGCTGACGTCCGTGTCGCTCGAGAAGCAGCAGGTCGACGTGCTCGCCGACCGGCTCAACGACCTCCTCGACGACTTCGCCGGGGGAGCGGCGGCCGAGCCCCTGCCAGACGGTGCGCTCGACAACGCGCCGCTCGACACCCCGATCGAGGACGAGTTCCGGGTCGGCAGCATGAGCCTCGGGTGGGACGCGGACCGCAGCGTCGTGATCCTGGAGTGCCACGACGGCGATGTCGACCTCGACGTCGATGACGACAGCGGCAACGTGGTCGAGGTTTTCGACGCCGAGCAGACGGTGCTGCGCGTGGTGATCCCGCCGGCCGCCGCCCGCGCCTTCGCCCGGCGCTGCCGGGCCCTCGTGGCGGCCGGGCGCCCGTCCTGCCCGTTCTGCGGCGGACCGCTGGACGCCGACGGGCACATCTGCCCGCGTGCGAACGGCTACAAGCGCTAGCGGCACGGTGCGACCCGACGACCTGGCCACCGACCCGGCGGTCCTGCAGCTGCTCGAGTGCGGTGCGCTCGAGCCGGAGGGGCAGGTGGTGGACGCGTCCAACGTCGCCCTGCGCTGCCAGGTCGAACATGCCGGGCGCTCCGCCCGGGTGCTCTACAAGCCGGTCCGCGGTGAACGCCCGCTGTGGGACTTCCCGACCGGCACGCTGGCCGCTCGCGAGGTCGCGGCCTTCGTCGTCTCCGACGCCGGCGGATGGGGGCTCGTGCCGCCCACCGTGTTGCGGGAGGGGCCGTTCGGCCCGGGTTCCGTGCAGCTGTGGATCGACCCGCCCTCCGTCCCGCCGCCGGACCTCGTCGACGTGCTGCCACCGCACCGCCTGCCGGAGGGCTGGCTGCCCGTGATGCGGGCCCAGGACGAGGACGACGAGACCGTGGTCGTGGCGCACCGGGACCGACCGGACCTCGCCTCGGTTGCCGTGCTGGACGCGGTCATCAACAATGCCGACCGCAAGGCCTCGCACCTGCTGGTCGCCGAGTCGGGGCGGGTCTACGTCGTCGACCACGGCGTCAGCTTCCACACCGAGCCCAAGCTGCGGACGGTGCTGTGGGGCTGGGTGGGCGACCCCCTGCCGGCGCCCGACCGGGAGCGGTTGACGCGGCTCGCCGGCGCGCTGGCGGATGCCGATGCTCCCGCTCGCACGCAGCTGAAGCGGCTCCTCTCCGCCGCCGAGGTGACGGCGCTCCGACGACGCGTGAACCGGCTGCTGCAGCAGGACTGCTTCCCCGATCCGTCGGGCCACTGGCCGGTGATCCCCTGGCCACTGTGGTGAGCGGCGGCGGATAGGCTCGTGCGGTGATCGCTTGGCCCGCACCCGACGTCCCCGAGGTCCCCGGTGACGGGCCTCGCCCCCGCGTCCACGACAGCTCCACCGGGGAGGTGCGCGAGCTCACCCCCGGGCCGGTGGCCGGGATCTACGTCTGCGGCATCACGCCCTACGACGCCACCCACATGGGGCACGCGGCGACCTACGTCACCTTCGACCTGCTCGGCCGTGCCCTGCGCGACGCCGGGCACGAGGTCACCTACGTGCAGAACGTGACCGATGTCGACGAGCCGCTGCTCGAGCGGGCCGAGCGCGACGGGATCGACTGGCAGGACCTGGCTGAGCGCGAGACCGCGCTGTTCCGCGAGGACATGGCCGCGTTGTCGGTCATCCCACCGGACCACTACGTCAGCGCCGTCGAGGGCATCCCGAGCGATGTGAAGGCGATCTCGCAGCTGCTGGCCAGCGGGGCGGCATACACGCTGCCAGCGGCGACGTCGCAGGAGCCGCGAGACGGTGCAGCGGCGACGTCGCAGGACGGTCCGGGCGGGGAGGACGTCTACCTCGACCTGGCGCGGCAGCCGAGCTTCGGCAGCGTCTCGGGCTGGAGCCGCGAGCAGATGCTCGAGGTCTTCGCCGAGCGCGGTGGTGACCCCGACCGCCCGGGCAAGCGCGATCCGCTGGACCCGCTGCTGTGGCGCGCCGCGCGCACAGGCGAACCCCGGTGGAACGGCGGGGAGCTCGGCGACGGCCGGCCCGGGTGGCACATCGAGTGCACCACCATCGCCCTGGACCACCTCGGCATGTCCTTCGACGTGCAGGGCGGCGGCACCGACCTCGTCTTCCCGCACCACGAGATGAGTGCCGTGCAGGCGGTTGCGCTCACCGGTGAGCAGCCGTTCGCGCAGGTCTACGTGCACCAGGCGATGGTCGGCCTCGACGGGGAGAAGATGAGCAAGTCGCTCGGCAACCTCGTCCTGGTCTCGACGCTCCGCCGGCAGGGCGTCGACCCCCGGGCCATCCGGCTGGCCTTGCTGGCCCGGCACTACCGGACGCCGTGGGAGTGGACCGACGAGCTGCTGCAGGAGGCGCAGGACCGGCTCCGCACCTGGACCGCTGCTGCTGCGCGCACCGATGCCGCGCCGGCCGAGCCGGTCGTGCAGGCGCTGCGCGAGCGCCTCGCGGACGACCTGGACAGCCCGGGCGCCCTGACCGCCGTGGACGCGTGGGCGCGCGAGACGCTGGGCCGCCCCGAGCCGGCTGCCGCGGCGATGGCGACACCGGCGGCAGCGGCGAGTGCGGTGGCCCGGGCGGTTGAGGCGCTGCTCGGGGTGCGCCTCCGGCCCACACCGGAGTCGGAGTCCGGGCCGGCGTCGGAGCCGGCGGCGTCCGAGACCGCCGTGACGTCAGGCTGACCCGCCGGGCCCCTCGTCCTCGCTGCGCCGGCGCAGGTAGCGCTCGAACTCCTTGGCGATCGCGTCACCGCTCGCCTCCGGCAGGTCGGCGGTGTCCTGGGCCTCCTCGAGGGAGTGGACGTACTCGGCGACCTCGTCGTCGGCCGAGGCCAGCTCGTCGACTCCGTGCTCCCAGGCGCGTGCCTGGTCGGACAGCTCACCGTGGGAGACGACGATGCCGAGCATCTCCTCGACCTTGGAGACCAGCCCGAGCGTCGCCTTGGGGGACGGCGAGCCCCCGGCGTAGTGGGGGACCGCCGCCCAGCAGGACAGGGCCGGCAGGCTGAGCTTGCGGGCGCCGTCGGTGACGACCCCGACGATGCCGGTCGGGCCTTCGTAGCTGCTGGGCTCCAATCCGTAGCGGTGCCGCAGCACCTCGTCGTCGGAGGTGGCGGTCACCGGGATGGGGCGGGTGTGGGGCACGTCGGCGAGCAGGCCACCGAGCGTGATGAGCAACGAGACACCGGCGTCCTCGGCGAAGGCCAGCAGCTCGCTGGTGAAGGCGCGCCACCGCATCGACGGCTCGATACCACGGACGAGCAGCACGTCCCGTTCCATCGGAGTCTCGGTGGCCAGCAGGATGTGCGTCGTCGGCCACTGGATCTGCCGGTCCGTGCCCTCGCGGACCACCCGCGGACGGTTGACCTGGAAGTCGTAGTAGTCCTCGGGGTCGAGCGCGGCGACCGGCTCGGCCCCCCAGACCTGCGCCAGGTGGTCGACGGCCGACGTCGCCGCCTCGCCGGCGTCATTCCACCCCTCGAAGGCAGCGACCATCAACGGGTCGCGCAACTCGGGCATGTCCTCGTGGTGGAGCACCGCACCTCCTGACCAGCGGCCCCCGGGTCCGGTGGGCCGCCTCCCAGCCTACGGAACACCGACGCGGCACGCGGAACGCACGCCGATAGACTCGCCGAGCACCCCTCGATCGGAAGGTCCAGCACATTGAGCAGCCGCTCTGACCTGTTCCGCGACCTGCTTGCCTCACGGGTCCTCGTCGCCGACGGCGCGATGGGCACGATGCTGCAGGCGGCGGACCCCACCATGGAGGACTTCGAGGGCCACGAAGGCTGCAACGAGATCCTCAACGTCACCCGCCCCGACATCGTGCGCGGGGTGCACGAGGCCTACCTCGAGGTCGGGGTCGACGCGGTCGAGACCAACACCTTCGGGGCAAACCTCGCCAACCTCGGCGAGTACGGCATCTCCGACCGGATCCGTGAGCTCGCTCGCGTCGGCGCGCAGATCGCCGCCGAGGCGGCGCAACGGTGGTCGACCGAGGACCACCCGCGCTTCGTCATCGGTTCCATGGGGCCAGGCACCAAGCTGCCGTCCTTGGGCCACATCGCCTTCGCGACCCTGCGCGACGCTTACGCCGAGCAGGCTCGCGGGCTGATCGAGGGCGGCGCCGACCTGCTGCTGGTCGAGACCTCGCAGGACCTGCTGCAGACCAAGGCGGCGGTCATCGGCTGCCGTCGGGCGCTGACCGAGGCGGGTGAGGACCTGCCCGTCTTCGCGTCCGTCACCGTCGAGACCACTGGCACGATGCTCATGGGCACCGAGATCGGCGCGGCACTGACAGCGTTGGAGCCGTTGGGGATCGACGCGATCGGGCTCAACTGCGCGACGGGGCCCACCGAGATGAGCGAGCACCTGCGGCACCTGTCCCGGCACGCTCGGGTCCCGGTCACCTGCATGCCGAACGCCGGCCTCCCGGAGCTCACGAAGGACGGTGCCCGTTACCCACTCACGCCCGAGGAGCTGGCGCGGGCCCACGTGCAGTTCATCGACGAGTTCGGGCTCTCCCTCGTCGGCGGCTGTTGCGGGACCACACCGGAGCACCTCGCGCGGGTGGTGGAGGCGGTGCGCGGCCGCGAGCCGGCTGCCCGACGGCCCCGGCACGAGGCCAGCGTGGCCTCCCTCTACCAGTCGGTCCCCTTCCGGCAGGACGCCTCGTTCCTCTCGATCGGAGAACGCACGAACGCCAACGGTTCCAAGGCGTTCCGCGAGGCGATGATCGAGCAGCGGTGGGACGACTGCGTCGAGATCGCCCGCAACCAGACCCGGGACGGCGCCCACCTGCTCGACGTGTGCGTCGACTACGTCGGGCGCGACGGCGTCGCGGACATGCGCGAGCTGGCCTCGCGCCTGGCGACCGCCAGCACCCTGCCGCTGGTGCTCGACTCGACCGAGCCCGCCGTCGTCGAGGCCGGCCTGGAGCTGCTCGGTGGCCGGGCCGTGGTCAACTCGGTCAACTACGAGGACGGAGACGGGCCGAACTCCCGGTTCGCGCGGGTGATGCCGATCATCAAGGAGCACGGCGCGGCCGTGGTCGCCCTCACGATCGACGAGCAGGGGCAGGCCCGCACGCGCGACCACAAGGTGGCCGTCGCCAGTCGGCTCATCGACACGCTCACCGGCCAGTGGGGGATGGAGGTCGGCGACATCATCGTGGACTGCCTCACCTTCCCGATCGCTACCGGCCAGGAGGAGACCCGCCGCGACGCGCTGGAGACCATCGAGGCGATCCGGGAGATCAAGCACCGCTACCCGGAGGTCCAGACCACGCTCGGGGTCTCCAACGTGTCGTTCGGGCTGAACCCGGCCGCCCGGGTCGTGCTGAACTCCGTCTTCCTGCACGAGGCGGTCAAGGCCGGGCTCGACTCGGCGATCGTGCACGCCGCCAAGATCCTGCCCGTGGCCCGCATCCCCGACGAGCAACGGGAGGTCGCGCTCGACCTCGTCCACGACCGTCGCCGCTGGGCCGGCGAGCCGGGGGACAGCGCGCTGCTCTACGACCCGCTGGCGAAGTTCCTCGAGCTGTTCGAGGGCGTCGACGCCGCCTCGATGAAGGCGTCGCGGGCCGACGAGATGGCCGCGCTGCCCCTGGAGGAGCGGCTGGCGCGCCGCATCGTCGATGGCGAGCGCAACGGACTGGAGGAGGACCTGCAGGCCGCGCTCGACAAGGGCCTGGGGCCGCTCGACGTCATCAACGACCACCTGCTCGAGGGTATGAAGACGGTCGGCGAGCTCTTCGGGCGCGGCGAGATGCAGCTGCCGTTCGTGCTGCAGTCCGCCGAGGTGATGAAGGCCGCCGTCGCCTGGCTCGAGCCGTTCATCGAGGAGGAGTCCGGGGGCGGCAAGCGGGAGGCCAAGGCGCGGATCCTGCTGGCGACCGTCAAGGGCGACGTCCACGACATCGGCAAGAACCTCGTGGACATCATCCTGTCGAACAACGGCTATGAGGTCGTCAACATCGGCATCAAGCAGCCGATCAGCGAGATCGTGCGCGTCGCCGAGGAGAACGCCGTCGATGCCATCGGCATGAGCGGCCTGCTGGTCAAGTCGACCGTCGTGATGAAGGAGAACCTCGAGGAGCTCAACTCCCGCGGGTTGTCGTCGCGCTGGCCGATCCTGCTGGGCGGGGCGGCGCTGACCCGCGCCTACGTCGAGAACGACCTCGCCGAGATCTACGAGGGCGAAGTGCGTTATGCCCGTGACGCGTTCGAGGGGCTCCGCCTGATGGACGCGGTCGCGTTGGCGCGGACCAGTCCCGACCTCACCGTCGCCGACACCTTCCCCGAGCGGCGCAAGCGCCGGGTCCGCCAGCGGCACGTCGAGGTCGACGACAGCGCCCTGGATGACACGACCCGCTCCCACGTCGCCACCGACAACCCGATCCCGACGCCGCCGTTCTGGGGCAGCCGGGTGGTCAAGGGGATCGCGCAGGGCGAGTTCACGTCATACCTCGATGAGCGGGCGACCTTCCTCGGGCAGTGGGGGCTGCGGGGCAGCCGCGGTGACACCGGCCCGTCATACGAGGAGCTCGTCGAGACCGAGGGGCGCCCGCGGCTGCGGATGTGGCTGGACCGGATCAAGACCGAGGGACTGCTCGAGGCGGCGGTCGTCTACGGCTACTTCCCGTGCTACAGCGAGGGCAACGACCTCGTCGTCCTCCATCACGAGGGACCGGAGCAGGGCACCGAGCGTGCGCGACTGCACTTCCCCCGGCAGCGCCGTGACCGCCGGCTGTGCCTCGCCGACTTCTTCCGCAGCAAGGAGCGGTATGCCGAGGACGGCCAACCGGACGTCATCGCCTTCCAGCTCGTCACCATGGGCTCGCGGATCGCGCAGGAGACGGCGCGGTTGTTCGCGGAGAACGCCTACCGGGAGTACCTCGAGCTGCACGGCCTGTCAGTGCAGCTGACCGAGGCCCTCGCCGAGATGTGGCACGCCCGGGTCCGCGACGAGCTCGGCTTCGGCCGGGAGGACAGCGGCGAGCTCGGCGGCATCCTCGACCAGCACTACCGCGGGTCGCGCTACTCGTTCGGCTACCCCGCCTGTCCCAACCTGGAGGACCGGGCCGTCAGCGTGGCGCTGCTCGAACCGGAGCGGATCGGGGTGAGCCTGTCCGAGGAGCTGCAGCTGCACCCCGAGCAGTCGACGGACGCGATCGTGGTCCACCACCCGGAGGCCAAGTACTTCAATGCGACCTGACACACCGGCGCACGCTGGCCCGCGACTGGGTCTGCCCGCGGCCGTCCTGTGGGACATGGACGGCACGCTGGTCGACACCGAGCCCTACTGGATGGCTGAGGAGCAGGCGCTCGTGGAGAGCCACGGCGGGGTGTGGACGCACGAGCACGCGATGCAGCTGGTCGGCAACGACCTCATGGTGTCGGCGCAGTTCATCATCGACCACTCGCCGGTGACCCTGTCGGCGCCGCAGGTCGTCCAGGCCCTGCTCGCCGGCGTCGTGCGGCGGGTCAAGGAGCACGCCCCCTGGCGCCCCGGTGCACTGGAGCTGCTGGAGGGCCTTGTCACCGCGGACGTGCCCTGCGTGCTCGTGACCATGTCGTGGCGTGAGCTCGCCGAGGCGGTGCTGTCCGACCTGCCGTCGGGCACCTTCAGCCACGTGGTGACCGGCGACGAGGTCGAGCACGGCAAGCCGCACCCGGCGCCGTACCTCACCGCGGCCCGGCTGGTCGGTGCGGAGCTGGCCGACTGCCTGGCCATCGAGGACTCGCCGCCCGGGGTCGCCTCAGCCGTCGCCGCCGGGGTGCGCACGATCGCCGTGCCGCACGCCGTCCCGGTCCCGGTCATGCCGGGCGCCGTGCAGGTGCCGACGCTCGCCGGTCTCGGCCCACACGACCTGCTCCCCCTCTTCCACTGACCACCCCGTCTGTGGCGTTTCGCGTGTCTCGGCACGGGCGAAACGCCACAGACCACGTCGTCAGTGCGAGGGGTCCGAGCAGGCCGGGCAGGTGGGGCGACGGCGCACGGCATACGCCGCGGTGGCCACGGCGAGGGCGGTACCCCAGACGGGCCAGAACATCTCCGGCAGCCAACCGGCCACGTCCGGCAACTCGGCTGGGAACAAGCCGTCGAACTCCCCAGAGAGGATGAGCCGGATGAACATCACGCCGGCCGAGGAGACGGCCAGGGCCACGACCGATGCCGGCACGACGGCGATCCCGACCGGCACCCGCCGGCCCGCGAGGCGAGGCATCCAGCGGGGGAAGCGCTCACCCCAAGGCTGCACCAGGCCCAGCTCGAGGACCGCGCCGAGCAGGCCGAATGTCGCCAGCCCGGCACCGAACCAGACCCCTGGGCCGAGGTCATCCAGCGTATGCTGCCGGACGCCGAGCGGGTAGCCGAGGGCCCAGGCGTAGCGGGTCACGGCGTAGCCCACCGGCACCGCGACGGCGACGGCCACGGCGACCCGGCCCACGGCGAGCGCGCGGTGCCGGGTCCGGGCCTCCGATCGGCCCGGCCGGCGACCGCACCGTCGGCAGGCGCCCGCCGCGTCCCGCCAGGCGCGAACGCTCACGCCGAGCAGCGCCAGGCCGCCGACCGCCCACAGCAGCAGGTTCCACCAGGCCCAGGGGTAGGCCTCGAGCGGTGAGACGTCCAGCAGGCCGAGGGCCCAGCCGCCCCAGACCATCGGCGCGTAGCCGAGTCCCTGCAGCAACCGCACGTCCGGCACGGCCACGGCAACGACGAGACCGAGGAGGCCGCCGATGACGGCGGTGGCCCGGCCGAGCACCGGACGGGGCCGAGCGCCGAGCCAACGCGTGGTGGCGAGGAGCAGCAGGCCCAGCGTGGCCGCGGCGACCACCAGGAGAGCCCCGGTCCGGGGCGAGAGCGGGTCGACGATCGAGACCGAGCGGCTCAGCCGCCCGCCGCCCTGCCAGGGATACCCGGGCCCACCGGCGAGCCACGCCAGGCCGAGCACGAGGTAGCCGCTCGCCCAGGTGAGCGCTACGCGGGAAGCCCAGCGCAGCAGTCCTCCGGTGCGGGGACGGCGGTTGCGGCTGCGACCGCTGTTGTCCGTGAGGCCGTGGGCCTGGACCCGCGGTGACGGGCCGACGGGGTGACGTGCCTCGGAAGTCCGCCGGCGCCAGTACGAGACCGTGACGGCAGCGAGCAACGGTCCCCACAGCAGCAGCGGCAGGTAGGCAGCGAGCGCCAGCACGCCCTGCCAGCTGGACAGGTGCGCGAAGACGAAGTCGCCGCGCAGCGGATCGCCCTGGATGGTCCTGCCGCGGGCGATCTGGACGAACGAGACCGTCCACAAGGTGGTCAGGACCGTCGCCCCGAGGGCAGCGGGGACCACGGCTGCGGGGGTCGGGATCCGGCGCTTCCGCAGGAACGGTACCCACGCCGGCACCCGATCACCCCACGTCGCGACGAGCCCGACGGCTGCGAAGGCGAGGAGCTCCGAGCCCACCGACAGCAGGACGACGTACACCTCCATCGGCAGCCACCCGGGCACGTCTCCCCGCCCCGCCTCGACGTCCCCCATGATCGGGAGGTGGAACCCCACGCCGGCGATGCGCCAGATGCTGGCGGGCAGCACCAGCCAGGGAATGAGCAGCGCCGCCGCGCGCGCCCAGCGGGGGACACCCGGCGCCGGTCGGTGGAGCGCAGACCAGAGCCGGCCCATTCCGGGTGGTGTGGAAGGAGTGGGAGTGGAAGGAGTGGACGCAAGGACCTCGCGTGTCATGCCACCACCGTCGTGGGTGGGCTCGCCGCACCGCGTCGCCCGGAAGTCGCGCCGGCATACGCCGCGAGGATGATTCCCTCCCTCGGCGAGGGACGGCGGAGAAGTGGCTCGCCCGGTCAGATGTCAGTCAGCGGCCGGGCCGCACCAGCCCGGACTCGTAGGCCAACACGACCGCCTGCACCCGGTCGCGCAGCCCGAGCTTCTGGAGCACCCGGCCGACGTGGGTCTTGACCGTCGCCTCGGAAAGGTACAGCCGGCCGGCGATCTCGGCGTTCGAGGCCCCGGTCGCGAGCTCGAGCAGGATCTCGCGTTCGCGCTCGGTCAACCGGCGCAGCCGCGGCGGCTCCTCAGCCGGTGCGGGGAGCTGGCCGGCGACGTGGTCGAGCAGACGCCGGGTCGTGGAGGGGGCGATCACGGCGTCACCTTGGTGCACGGTGCGGATCGCCGCGACGAGGTCCTCGGCAGGGGCGTCCTTCAGCAGGAACCCGCTCGCCCCCGCCCGTAGCGCGGTGAACGCGTACTCGTCCACGTCGAACGTCGTCAGCACCACGACCCGCGGCACGTCGTCGCCGCTCGCGAGCAGCCGGCGGGTGGTCTCAACGCCATCCAGCCTCGGCATCCGGACGTCCATGAGGACCACGTCGGCGCGGGTGACCCGCAGCAGCTCCAGCGCCGCCAGCCCGTCACCGGCCTCACCGACCACCTCCAGGTCGGGTTGGGAGTCCACGACCATGCCCAGCCCGGTCCGCACCAGGTCCTGGTCATCCACGATCACGACGCGGATCGTCACCGGCTTCCTCCACGCAGGGTGGGCACCCGCGCCGCCACCCGCCAGCCGCGCTCGGTGCGCGCGACGTCCATGCAGCCACCGACCAGGCCAACCCGTTCGTGCATCCCGTCCAGCCCGTGCCCACCGGACCCGTCGGCGGGCCGCGAACGACCCACACCGCCCTCGTCGTGCACCTCCACGACCAGCGCCTCAGGCTGCCACTGCAGCCGGAGGGTCGCCGCCGCGCCGGGCGCCGCGTGCTTCACCACGTTGGTCAGTGCCTCCTGCACCACCCGGTATGCCGTGAGCTCACCGACCGCGGACAGCTCGCCGGTGTTGCCACTCTCGTGGACGGTCACGGGGGTGCCCGCCACGCGCACCCGGTCCACGAGGGCGGGAAGGTCGGCCAGACCGGGCTGTGGCGCCGGGCCCGCTGCCGAGGAGTCGCGGCCCGAACGGAGGACACCGACCAGCGAGCGCATGTCGGTGAGCGCTTCCCGACCGGTGTCGGCGATGGTCCGGAACACCCGGGCCTCGGGGGAGCCGGCGCCGGACACCATCCGGCCCCCCTCGGCCTGGCTGACCATGACCGCGAGCGAGTGCGCCACGACGTCGTGCACCTCGCGCGCGATGCGGGTGCGTTCCTCCCGGGCGCCACGCTCTCGCAGGCTGTCGACGTAGTCCACGCGGACCTGTCGGAAGCGGCCCAGCGCCCAGGGCGCGAGGACGCTCGCCACGAGGGTGAGCGCCAGGTAGAGGCGGGTGCGTCCCGCCTCACCCGCCCCCGCCGAGGGGACCAGTCCCGCGAGGTTCCACAGTCGCGCCGCGGTCAGCGCCGCTCCCACGAGACCGACCACCAGGGCAGCCGAGGCGAGCTGGCGCCGGCAGCGGGCGGACACGGCATACAGCAGCACGGGAAAGACGAGCGCGCTGGGGAGGAGGATGGCCGGGAAGGCAGCAGCGCCGGGCGCGGGTGCCCCGTCGACCCGAGGGACGAGTAGGGCGAGCATGGCGGCGCTCGCCAGCCCGAAGGCGAGGGCGGGGCGGAGCCGGCGCAAGGCGACGGACCCGTGAGCGACCAGGAGCGTGAGGACCAGCGCGGCGCGTCCGGCGGCCGGCCACGAGGAGTTCAGGATCGGGGGCAGGGAGGAGGGCAGGAGGGCGACGGCCAGGACCGCGGCGAGGGCCAGGTCCGGCGCGAGCGGATGTCGGCGGACCCATTCGTCGATGCGCCCCCAGCGCCCCGCCGCCTCCGCCATCCGACCGATCCTAGGGGAGTGGGCCGGTCAGGCCTGGACGACGTCCACCGCGCCGGTGACGGCCGGGTCGAGCGCGAGGTCGGCAGCGTGGTCGGGCAGCGGCGGGGGAGTCCCGCCGAAGGCCGGGCAGAGCGGGCGGTGGTCGCACCAGTCGCACAGCCGGCTGGTGCGCGGGCGCCAGTCGCCCGTCTCGGCAGCCCGCTCGATCGCCGCCCAGAGCGCCTTGAGCTGCCGCTCCATGGCCAGCAGGTCGGGCTCCTCCGGGCAGTAGCGGACCAGCTCGCCGTCGCCGAGGTAGACCAGTTGCAGCATGCGCGGCACCTCGCCGCGCAGCCGCCACAGCACCAGGGCGTAGAACTTCATCTGGAACAGCGCCTTGGCCTCGAACAGCGGCGAGGGGGAGCGGCCCGTCTTGTAGTCGACGACCCGCATCGCGCCGCCCGGGGCGACGTCAAGCCGGTCGACGTAGCCACGCAGCACCAGGCCCTCGACCTCGGTCTCGACGTAGAGCTCACGCTCCGCGGGCTCCAGCCGGGTCGGGTCCTCCAACGTGAACCAGCGCTCCACCAGCGTGGCGGCCTCGGTGAGCCACTCCTGCTCGGCGGTCGGCTCCTCCCCGAGGAGCGCGGCCAGCTCGGGGGCCTCGTCGGCCATCCGCCGCCACTCGGGGGCCAGGAGGGCACGCGCCGCCGTGGTGGTGCGTTCGGCGGCCGGGAGGTCGAAGAGCCGCTCGAGCACCGCGTGGACCAGGGTGCCGCGGGCCGCGGCAGGACTGGGCGCCTCCGGGAGCTTGTCGATCACCCGGAAGCGGTAGAGCAGCGGGCACTGCTTGAAGTCGGAGGCCCGACTGGGGGAGAGTGCCGCACGCATGACCGGAACTGTAGTTCCCTGTGCCGACACCCCACGGCGAGGCTGGGGACGACCATTAGGGTTCAGGCCATGAGCAGGGGCGCCGACCGGGCGGTGGAGCGGAGCCCCGGCCTGCGGATCGGCAGTGTCGCCGGCGTCCCGGTCTACCTCGGCCGCACCTGGCCGATCATCGTGCTGGTCATCCTCGTGACGTTCGGCCCGGTGGTCGCCCGGGCCCGGCCGGACCTCGGTCCGCTGGCCTACGCAGTGGCCCTGGCCTACGCCGGCCTGCTGCTCGTGTCCGTGCTGGTGCACGAGGCGGCCCACGCCCTGGTCGGGATCGCCCGCGGCTACCGGGTCGCCCGGATCGTCGCCGACCTGTGGGGCGGGCACACGGCATACGACTCGACCGACACCAGCCCGGGGGACAGCGCGCTGGTGGCCGTCGCGGGCCCGGTGGCGAACGTCCTCCTGGCGGTCGTCGGCTCGGTGCTGGAGCCGGCCGTACCGGTCGGGGTGCCCCACCTGCTCATGGTGGCGTTCGTGTGGACCAACGGCTTCGTCGCGGCGTTCAACCTGCTGCCGGGGCTGCCGCTCGACGGCGGCTTCCTCGTCGACGCCCTCGTCTGGAAGCTGACCGGAAGCCGGGACAAGGGCATGGTGGCGGCCGGCTGGTGCGGCCGGGTGGTCGCTGCGGGCGTCGTGCTGTGGTTCGTCGGCCGTCCGTTCCTGTCCGGCCAGCGGCCGAGCATCTATGACGTGATCTGGGCCTTGGTCATCGGCGGCTTCCTGTGGGCGGGAGCGACCCAGGCCATCCGCGGAGGGAAGGCCCGGCTGCTGCTCGCCTCCATCCCGGTGGCCACCGTGTGGCAGCCCGCGAGCACCATCCCGGTGCACGGCACCGTGGCCGACCTCTCGCGGCTCGTGCAGACCGGACGCGCCGGCGTGCTGGTCGTGGTGGTCGCCCCCGACGGCACCGCACTCGGCACGGTGGACACCCAGGCGCTGTCCGCGATCCCGTTCGAGCGACAGGGCGGCACGCCGCTCACGGCCGTGCTGCGGGCGCGGCCGCCCGGCTGGGTGGTCGACGCCGGGCCGCAGGACGACATCACCGACGTGGTGCGCGTGATGCAGGAGCTCGGCGTGCGGGAGGTGCCCGTGCGCGATCCGCGTGGGGTGATCGACAAGGCGGTCCGCGTCGAGGACCTCGGCGGCTCCTAGACTTTCCCGCCATGACCGACGGCCCACCAGCGACCCCGTCCGCACCGACCGGGTCCGACTGCCGACGCGGGCCCTTCCGGCCCGGCGACCGGGTGCAGCTGACCGACCCCAAGGGGAGGATGCACACGATCACGCTCGCGCCCGGCAAGCGGTTCCACACCCACAAGGGCCACCTGCTGCACGACGACCTCCTCGGCGCACCCGACGGCACGGTCGTGGAGAACACCGCCGGCGTGGAGTACCTCGCGCTGCGCCCCCTCCTCGCCGACTACGTGCTGTCGATGCCTCGGGGCGCAGCCGTGGTCTACCCCAAGGATGCCGGTCAGGTCGTGGCGATGGCGGACATCTTCCCCGGTGCGCGGGTCGTCGAGGCCGGCGTCGGCTCGGGGGCCCTGTCCATGTCGCTGCTGCGAGCCGTCGGGGACCAGGGACACCTGCACTCCTTCGAGCGCCGCGAGGAGTTCGCCGACATCGCGCGCGCCAACGCCCGTGCCTTCTTCGGCCAGGACCACCCGGCCTGGCAGGTCACCATCGGCGACCTGGTGGAGCAGCTCCCGGACGCCGTCGAGGCGGGCACGGTGGATCGCGTCGTCCTGGACATGCTCGCCCCGTGGGACTGCCTCGACGCGGTGGGCGAGGCGCTCGCGCCCGGCGGTGTCCTGATCTGCTACGTCGCCACCGCCACCCAGCTGTCCCGGGTGGCCGAGGCCATGCGCGACCACGGGGGCTACACCGAGCCGCAGGCGTGGGAGTCCCTGGTCCGCGGGTGGCACCTCGAGGGCCTCGCCGTGCGCCCCGAGCACCGGATGCACGGCCACACCGGCTTCCTCATCACGACGCGGCGGCTCGCGCCCGGGGTCACCGCGCCACTGCGGAAGCGGCGTCCCGCCAAGGGCGCCTACGACCCCCAGGGCGGGGAGTGGCAGCCGGAGGACGTCGGCGAACGGCCGGTGTCGGACAAGAAGGTCCGGCGCCTCCGCCGATCTGTGACCGGTGCCTCCGAGACGTGACGCCGCAATCGGGTTAGGGTCGAATCACGGGCCGCACCTGGTGGCCCACGAGCTGTCCGTGGTGACGACGGAGGAGCCGCGCGACAGCACCATGTGAGGAGGTCCCGCGCATGTCCGAGCACTCGCCGGAGAACCAGTCCCACGAGCCCGAGGACACGCTCGCCCAGGAGCGGCTCGCCCAGGAGGTGGCGGCCCTGCGCCGCCGACTCGCCGAGTCGCCGACCCGATCACGCGAGCTCGAGAACCGACTCCTGCAGCTGCAGTCCTCCCTGTCGACCCTGTCGGCCCAGAACGAACGGCTCGTCCGCACCCTCAAGGAGGCGCGCGAGCAGATCGTCACCCTCAAGGCGGAGGTGGACCGGCTCGCCCAGCCGCCCTCGGCCTACGGCCTGATCGTCGAGCCGCACGACGACAGCACCGTCGACATCCTCACCAGCGGCCGCAAGATGCGCGTCGCGGTGTCGCCATCCGTCGACCCTGCCGACCTCAGCGCCGGGCGCGAGGTCATGCTCAACGAGGCGCTCAACGTGGTGGCCGTCTGCGGCTACGAGCGCGTCGGTGAAGTCGTCATGGTCAAGGAGCGGTTGGGGGAGGACCGCGTGCTCGTCGTGGCCCACGCCGACGAGGAGCGGGTCTGCCGGCTCACCGAGCCCCTCGTCGGACAGCCCATGCGGGTGGGGGACGCGCTGCTGCTCGACCCGCGGTCCTCGTTCTGCTACGAGCGGATCCCCAAGGCCGAGGTCGAGGAGCTCGTGCTCGAGGAGGTGCCCGACATCTCCTACGAGGACATCGGTGGCCTCGCCGGGCAGATCGAGCAGATCCGCGACGCCGTCGAGCTGCCCTACCTGCACCCGGAGCTGTTCCGCGAGCACGCGCTGCGGCCCCCGAAGGGCGTCCTGCTCTACGGGCCGCCCGGATGCGGCAAGACGCTCATCGCCAAGGCCGTGGCGGCTTCGCTCGCGCGCAAGGTCGCCGAGAAGACCGGGCGCACCGAGACCAAGAGCTTCTTCCTCAACATCAAGGGCCCCGAGCTGCTCAACAAGTACGTCGGCGAGACCGAGCGGCACATCCGGCTGATCTTCCAGCGGGCCCGCGAGAAGGCCTCCGGCGGCACGCCGGTCGTGGTCTTCTTCGACGAGATGGACTCGCTGTTCCGGACCCGCGGCTCCGGCGTCTCCTCCGACGTCGAGACGACGATCGTCCCCCAGCTGCTCTCCGAGATCGACGGCGTGGAGCGGCTCGAGAACGTCATCGTGATCGGGGCCTCCAACCGCGAGGACATGATCGACCCCGCGATCCTGCGCCCCGGCCGGCTGGACGTGAAGATCAAGATCGAGCGCCCCGACGCCGAGAGCGCCCGCGACATCTTCAGCAAGTACCTCACGGCCGACCTGCCACTGCACGAGCACGACGTCGCCGAGCACAGCGGTTCCAAGCAGCGGACCGTCGAGGCGATGATCCAGGCCTGCGTGGAGCGGATGTACACCGAGAGCGAGGAGAACCGCTTCCTCGAGGTGACCTACGCCAACGGTGACAAGGAGGTCCTCTACTTCCGCGACTTCAACTCCGGCGCGATGATCCAGAACATCGTCGACCGAGCGAAGAAGAACGCGATCAAGGAGTTCCTCACCACCGGGCAGAAGGGGATCCGGGTGGAGCACCTGCTCGCCTCGTGCGTCGACGAGTTCAAGGAGAACGAGGACCTGCCGAACACGACGAACCCGGACGACTGGGCCCGGATCTCCGGCAAGAAGGGTGAGCGGATCGTCTACATCCGCACGCTGATCACCGGCAAGGACGGCACCGAGCCCGGTCGCTCGATCGACAACGTCGCCAACACCGGGCAGTACCTCTGACGCTCAGCTGACCCGTGCGGTCAGCTCAGCGGTCAACGCACCAGTCCGTAGACCCGGCTGACACGCAGCCGTAGGACGAGGCGACGGTCGGCGACCATCGCCTCCCTGTACTCCTGCCAGTCGGGGTGCTCCCCGCTGATCCGGCGGTAGACGTCGATCAGCTCTTCCACCGTGTCGTCGTCCGGCGCTGCCGCCACGGGGGACAGCTCGGCGTCCCCCTCGGCGACGGCATACGACCATCCTCCCTTCGCCCACGTGACGAGGCTGGCGCGCGGGTCACGGCGCAGGTTCTGGGTCTTCGCGCGGCCGTCCGTGACCGAGACCAGCACCGTCTGTTCGTCCGGCTTCTCGGTGGCATACGCGTAGGAGACGTTCGACAGCTGGGGTCGGCCGTCGCGCTTGATCGTCGCGAGGGTCCCGAGGTGCTGGTCAGCGATCAGCCGGTGCAGTGCGTGCTCGTCGGTCATGGCGCCCACGGTGGCGGGCCGACGCCACCTGCGCAAGCGCCCGCCACCCGAGCAGGAACGCGGCGAGCACCACGGTGGCCACGACGACGAACGCCCACGCCGTGCCCTGCCCGGTCGCCGCGCGCAACAGCATCCCGCCCGCGACGGCAGCCACCCACACCGGTATGCCGAGCCGCACCCGCACGGGCGCCCCTCGCCGGGCGAGGAGCAGCAGCGCCCAGCCGGCGGCCGCGCCGGCCAGGAACGGCCAGGCGGTCTGCAGGGTCCCGAGGAAGGCCCCGCCCTCGTGGTGGCTGCGCCGGCCCAGCCCGGCGAACAGCAGGACCAGCACACCGTCGACCAGCGCGGCGAGCGCAGTGGGCAGGCGTCGGGGGAGGGGCACGGTGCGACGCTAGCAATGCGCCACGCGGGCCCAGAGGGCGCAGTGGTCGGACACGTCCGTGCACTGCACCCCGCCGTCCTCGACGTGCAGGGGGTGTCGTTCCGTCGCGAGGATGTGGTCCAGTTGCTCAGCCGGGTCGTCGACCGGGTAGGTCGGGCCGTCGACGAGGGCGCGCAGGCCGCTGTTGCGGGTGGCGGGGATCGGCGGCATGTTCAGGTCGCCCATCAGCACCGCTGGGTGGTCGGTCGGCACCAGCTCACGGGTCACGGTCCGGAGCTGTTGGGTGTTCCACCCGCGCAGGAACGTCAGGTGCGTGGCCACCACGGTCAGGTCCCCGACCGGGCTGTCCAGCCGGGCCGCCACCGCGACGCGCGGCTCGTCGGTGACGAGCACCGGCTTCGGGCGGCCGGGGAAGGAGGTCGGCACCCGCCAGGGCACAGGCGGGAGGGGGCGCACCTGCCAGGAGCGCACGGCATACCGGGACAGCAGCGCGACGCCGTAGGCCGTGCCGTCGGGGTCGTCCTGACCGTGTGCGGGGCGCCAGTTCACCCCGGGGGTGCCAAGGATCGCCGGGACGAAGCGGTGCTCACCGGCGCCCATCGCCTCCGCGGCGAGGGCGGTCAGGTCCGCACCGTGGGAGCGCTGCTGGTGGTGGTCGACCTCCTGCAGCGCCAGGACGTCGGCGTCCAGGGCCGCGATGGCCGTGGCGAACCGGTCGAGGTCGACCTTCCCGTCCTGCACCGAGCATCCGTGCAGGATGTTGAAGGTGACGAGGCGCACGCGGCCAGTCTGCCGTGGGGAGCGCGGGGATTCGACCCGGCGGCGCCGCGCCGGGTGACCCCACCCGCCGGGATTGCGCGGCGGGCCGGGCGGGTAGCGCTCCGGCATGCCAGAGGTCTCTGGGAACAGCTCACCGGCGTCGCAGGAGTCGCTGCGGGAGGCGCTCAAGCGCGTGGCGGTCGCGCTGAAGGACAGCGGGCTCCCCTTCGCGCTCGCCGGTGGCTACGCCGCTTGGGCCCGGGGTGCGCCGGAGCCGGACCACGACGTGGACTTCATGGTGCCTCCCGAAGAGGCCTCGCGGGTGGCCGAGTCGCTGCAGGGCCAGGGGCTGCGGATCGAGCAGCCACCGGAGGACTGGCTGTTCAAGGTCTTCACCGACGGAGCGATGGTCGACGTCATCCACCGGCCGGCCGGCGGCGTGGTCGACGACGGGACCCTCGACCGCGCCCAGGAGCTGGAGGTGCTGTCGGTGGTCATGCCCGTCCTGGCCGCGACCGACGTGCTCGTCAGCAAGCTCTGCGC
>NZ_DASSTI010000005.1:0-11009 GCF_035708005.1 Segeticoccus sp.
GACAACACAACCAGTGCCAATCCCGGCCTCCCTCAGCCCCGACGCCCCGCGGAGACGTCGCGCTCAGAGTGACCGAAAACCCGGCCCGCGTGTCGCACATCAGGTGGCGTACCGGTGTCGCACATCAGGTGGCACAGGACACCGGGAGCGAGTAACCGCTGGTGAAGAATTTCTGTACTGCCTCAAGGCGCGCCTTCGGCGCGCGAGCCCGGCGGGCCTGCGGCCCGCCGGGCGTGCCGGGCATGCGGCCTGGCGGCCGTTCCGGGCGCGGCCGGCGAACCTTGCCCCGCACGGGCACGACAGAAGGGACGCCCGGCAGCAGTTACCGAACGTCCCTCACCCTCACCTACTTCGTTCCGTAGGCATGGTTCACGCCGTAGACGGCTTGCGCGTGCGTGAACCCATCGCCGGCCCTGGACTGAAGCTGGTCGATCAGGCCCTGCTTGGAGAAGCCCTCCATGCTCAGGTAGGTCTTCGCCGACCTGACCGCCTGCTTGTCGTAATCGATGTGAAGGCTGTCGACCGCCTTCACCGCCACTACCTTCGGGTAGCCGTCCCCAGCCTTCGACGAGAGCTGCTCGATCAGGCCTTGCCTGGAGAAGCCCTCCATGTCCAAGTAGGTCTTCGCAGACCTCCGCGCGTTCTCCACCGCTGGCGGATAACTCGGTGCCTCGGCCTTCGGCTTCGCCGCGACCTGCGCCTTGGCCGTGGTGGCCGGTGCCTGGGCCACGGTCTTCGCCGGCGCAGTAGTGGCCTTCGTGACTGGCGTGGTCGGGGAGCTCGCAGCCGAGTTACCACCGCTGCAAGCCGCGAGCCCGAGCGGGAGGAGCAGCCCGGCGGCCGCAATCGGAATGATTCGCTTCATTGCAGTACTTCTTCCCAGCAGTTGCAAAACTGCTACTTCCCAACGTACGTCTCGGAATCCCCCCTTCATGCCCGAATCCCAGTAGCAAGGCGATGCCACTCGCTACCTCGGTGGCCGCTCCGCCCGTCGCCAGCCCCTGAGCATGCAGATGTGCTCGGTAGGCCCGGTCAGGGCTCAACCTCCCAGGAGCATGTTCTGCCGGTTCATCGTCCACCTGGTGCTCACGGCGCCGCGCGGCACCGGCATTACCCCCTGTCCACGCGTGAGCCGACCCGCACCGAACCGCCTCTTTACGGCCAGTGCCGGCGTGTCTTGCATACTCACCCTTGAGCCGCCGACCCTGGGCTCCACCCTCCGCCTGCCTCCGGGCCGCGTCAAGGGCGCTTCGCGTCACTTCGTGATGGCCTCCGGCCACCCTTGACCCGGCCACTCCGTCAGGCTCCCCTGCTCCGCTATCGGGTCGATGGCTCGATGTGCCCACCATAGGGAAGCCAGCCCGACGGACGCACGTTAGGAGACCGGCATGGGTTTCAGACCCTCGGCCCACTTGCTCTTGTGCCCGTACGGAAAGACCCACCGGAACAGGCTCAGGCCGGGGCGCTTGCACCAGCAGTCCTCCGCGCAGCCGCACCCGATCAGTCCCAGCCGCTCCCTGATGTGCCCCGCCAAGGCCGCAGCCAGGTACACACCCGCGGCCAGCCCAAGTACCCGCTTCACGACAGCGCCTCCACAAGCTGCTCGACCGTCGGCGAGCCTTGCGAGCCGCTCGCGGTCGAGAAGACACGACAGGCCAGCGCCGGCTGGTCCGCACCCGTCGCAAACGGGTCACACCCGTCAACCAGGATGGTGGGCGAACCGACGAAGCCCAAGCGCTCGGCATCCTCGGGCGTCGCCACAAGCACATGCTCGATCTCGTCGGCCCGACCGACCCTCGCCAACGCGGAACGAAGCCGCTCCTCCGCGAGGGTCCAGTGCGGGCACCCGTCGAAGTACAGCAGCTGCACGGCCATGACGCCATAATGCGCCCGGCCCCCGACACCACGCGCTCCAGCAGCACCACGATCAGCGCAAGTACTCGTGCCTGGGCACTCATGTGGGCACTCATGTGGCTCTCCAGGACCACGACGGACCCACGGCGAAGCCGGCCCATTCGTGCTCGGCGGGCCGCCAGCGATTGGATGTACGCATGCCTTCTGAGCACTCCGTAGGTTGTGGGTTCGAGTCCCACGGGGCCCACCAAACCCGCAGGTGGCAGAGCTGCCTGCTCGGCCGCCACACGGCCGCGGCGACCACCACGAAGCCGTGAGCAGCCTCAGGTCAGCGTCGGCCGGGACGCCACCGGATCCTCCGCCGCGGACGGCTCGCTGGCCTCCACGGTGAGGTAGGCCAGGACTGCGGGCAGCACGAACGGGACGATGAGCAGCTCGAGCCAGTCCCACAGCGTGTTGCCCCGGAAGCCGGTCCACACCCAGCCGAAGCCGTAGCCGCCGACCGCGACCACGGCGAGGGCGACCAGGACGCAGGCCGCGCCGATCGCCCAGCGCGTGTGGTCCCGCTCGTGGGTCCGCAGCCACAGTGGCAGGAACGCGAGCGTGACCGGCAGGACGAGCAGGTGCAACCAGTCCCACAGCGTGTTGCCCCGGAACCCCGTCCATCCCCACCCGCCCAGGTAGCCCCCGAGGGCGAGGACCAGTAGCACGACGCTGGAGGTGAAGGCGATCGAGCGAGGCCGCTTCATGCTCATCGCTCCAGCGTGCTCCCCGTGACCCTCGGTCGGAACCCGTTCCGGGCATCGGCAACAAATCCTCCGATGCGATCCGCCACACCCAGCGAGCAGCGGTAGGAAGGAACTGTCCCCGTCGCGGACCCGCTCCCGGTGCCCGGTGCACGGGGGAAGCTCGAAGGAGGACGCTGATGAATGCCATGTCCGGAGCCTTCTCGCTGGGTCCTGACGCGGGTCGCCTGCTGGTCCGGACGGGACGGACCGGGTTGGGGTCCCGCGCCGGCCACGACCTCACCCTGGAGGTGACGAGGTGGGAGGGCACGGCTCACCTCGAGTCGGTCGAGCCCGCCGCCGGCTCGGTCGAGGTCACGGCCTGGGTCGACTCGCTGGAGGTGCGCGAGGGGACCGGCGGACTGAAGCCGCTCACCGACGGAGACCGTCGGGACATCAAGAAGAACATCTCGGACAAGATCCTGCGGGCCGACCGCCACCCGACCATCGAGTTCCGCTCCACGGCGGTGGAGGGCGACAGCGCCGCGCTGACGGTGCAGGGGGAGCTGACGATCGGCGAGCAGACCCATCCGGCCACCCTGCACGCGACGCTGGTCGACGATCGGCTCACCGGGAAGGCCACGGTGCAGCAGAGTCAGTGGGGCATCAAGCCCTACACCGGATTCTTCGGGGCGCTCAAGCTCAAAGACGACGTGGAGGTCGCCTTCGACCTGAGCCTGCCGCGCTGACGTCGCTCGCCAGCGCGTAGCGCCGCTCCGGGCGGCCCGCGCCCCCATACTTCAGCCGCATCACGGCCGCGCCGACCTCGCAGAGGTACTCGAGGTAGCGCCGGGCCGACACCCGGGAGATCCCCACGGCCTCGGCGCACTCCGTGGCGGACAGGCTGGGGTCCTCGTCGCCCGACCGGTCGGCCAGCGCCGAACGGACCAGCCCCAATGTCTGCTCGCTGAGCCCCTTCGGCAGGTCAACCGTGGTCGCCGAGACCGCCGGGCCGGACGACGGCCGGAACACCGCGTCCACCTCGCCCTGGCTCACGTAGTGCGTCCCCTGCTCGGCCCGCGCGACGCGGTCCTCGGCATACCGCTGCAGTCGCTCGTGGAGGTCCTCGAAGGTGAACGGCTTGAGCAGGTAACCGACGACCCCGAGCCGCGCCGCGCCGTGGACCGTGTCGCTCTCGCGGGCGGCGCTGATCGCGAGGACGTCTGCGGTCACGCCGCGTTCGCGCATCCGGACGATCACGTCGTGCCCGAAGACGTCGGGCAGGTGCATGTCGAGCAGGACGAGGTCGGGCTGGGTGTCCGCCGCCACCGCGACCGCCTCCTCCCCCGTCGCGGCGACCCCGACGACCTCGAAGCCGGGCACGCGCTCGACCATGCGGCGGTGCACCCGCACCACGAGGAAGTCGTCGTCGACCACCAGGGTCCGGATGCTCACGACACCGACTCCCGGTCCGCGGCGGTCTGCACTGCCAGGACGGCGGTGAACCGGGCGCCGTGTCCGGTGTCCACGACCTCGATGCTGCCGCCCCGGTCGACGCAGATCGACCGGGACAGCGCCAGGCCGACGCCGTGCCGCGCGGACGGGTCCTCCTTGCTGGTGTAGCCGTAGCTGAACAGCTCCTCGGCCTGGTGGTCGGCCAGTCCCGGTCCGGTGTCGGTCACGGTCAGCTGCAGGCTGTCGTCGGTGTGCGTGAGCTCCACCTCCACCGTCGCCTCCGGCCGCCCGCTGCTCGCCTCGATGGCGTTGTCGACAAGGTTGCCGAGCACCGTCCCGACGTCGAGGCTCGCGGCAGGGTCGAGACGACCGACGTGCGTCGCCGCCGAGATGACCAACCGCACCTTGCGCTCGGCGGCCACTGCCGTCTTGGCCATCAGCAGGGAGGCGAGCGCCGAGTCCCGGACCGCCGAGCGCAGCTGCAGGTCCAGGCTCTCGTGATGCCCCTGGACGGCACCCACGAACCGCACCACCTCGTCATACTCCCCGATCTGGAGCAGCCCCGAGATCGTGTGCAGCTGGTTGGTGAACTCGTGCGTCTGCGCTCGCAGCGCGTTGGCCGTCGACCGGTAGCCGCTGAGCTCGCGTCGCATCTCCAGCGCCTCGGTCCGGTCGCGCACGGTCGTCACCGAGCCGATCGTCGTCTGTCCGGACAGCAACGGCAACCGTCGCATCACCACCGTGTGCCCGGCCCAGACGACCACCTGCGCGCCGTCGCCGCGGTCCCCGCGCAGCACCTCCCGCACCCGGCCGCCGAGCCCGAGCTCCTCGAGCGAGCGACCCCGGCACCGCTCCGGCAGGTCGAGCAGTCGCTTGGCCGGATCGTTCACCAGGGTCACCCGGCCGCTGGTGTCGAGTGCGACGACGCCGTCGGCGATGCCCTGCAGGATCGCCTTGCGGTGCTCGGCGAGTCCCGCGATCGCGCCCGGCTCCATGCCCAGCGTCTGCCGCTTGATCCACCGCGAGACCAGCCACGCGCCCAGCATCGCGGTGAGTGCCGCCAGCCCGAGGTATGCCGGGAGGTAGGCCATCGCTCCCCGCATCCGGTCCGCTGCCGACAGCTGGCGCACCCCGGTCACCACCACGCCGAGGACCTCGCCGTCCAGGTCCATCACCGGTGCGCTGGCGAGCTGGAACCCCTGCCCGTCGATCCGCACCTCGCCGCGCCAGCTGCGCTGCGGGTCGGCCACGACGTCGGGGATCGGCAGCCGCCGGTGGCGCAGCGTCGGGTCGGTACCCGCGAGCACCTCCCCGTCCGGCAGCGCCACGAGGGCGAGGTCGAGGTTCGAGGTGTTCTGGGTGTGCGCGGCGACGGCCGACAGCACCGAGTCGCGAATGCCGTCCGACAGCCCGGCCCGCAGGGCGCCGTTGGTGGCGGTGTCCTCGGCGACGGTGAGCATGCGGGACCGCTCGATCCGGGAGAATTGCGCCTCGGACTGGGCGTAGGCGACCAACCCGACGCCGCTCAGGACGACGAGCACCACCGCGAGCAGGGCGACCAGCAGCTGGCCCGCCAGGCTGAGCCGCCGCAGCCGTGTGAACACAATGACCACAACTTCCACTACGGACAGAAGGATTGGTGCGCCGTGCGCACGACCGCATGATGGCAGCCCGACGCCGGTCGATGTGGGCTTGCTCACCTACCGGGCGTACGGCAACACCCTCATTTCGAGCCAGGAGTCCTCGTGAAGCAGTTGATGAAGCTCTCCGTCGCCGCGCTGGCGGCGCTCAGCCTGGGCAGCGTCGCGGCCTGCGGCACCACCGCCGACGCGAAGTCCAGTGGCGGCGGCACCGGCACCGCCGCTGCCGCCTCCGACCCCACCGACCTGCGGATCATGGTCCCCAACACCCCCGGCGGCGGCTACGACACCACCGCCCGCATCTCCGCGAAGGTCCTCGACCAGGAGGGCATCTCCCGCAACGTCGAGGTCTACAACGTCGCGGGTGCCGGCGGCACCGTCGGTCTGGCCAAGCTGGTCAACAACAAGGGTGACGGCAAGCAGACCATGCTCATGGGCCTCGGCGTGGTCGGGTCCCAGTTCACCAACAAGTCGAAGGCCACCCTCAACGACACCACGCCCATCGCGCGCCTGATCGAGGAGGCCGGCGCGGTCGTCGTGTCCAAGGACAGCCCCTACAAGACGCTGCCGCAGCTGATCAAGGCCTGGAAGGCCAACCCGTCCAAGGTGACGGTGGGCGGTGGCTCCTCCCCGGGCGGCCCCGACCACCTGCTGCCGATGGAGCTCGCCAAGACGGTCGGCATCGATCCGACCAAGGTCAACTACGTCACCTATGACGGTGGCGGCGACCTGCTCCCAGCGATCCTCGGCAACAAGCTCGGCTTCGCCGTCAGCGGCTACGGCGAGTTCCTCAGCGAGATCAAGAATGGTGACGTGCGCGTGCTGGGCGTGAGCTCGGCCGAGCGGGTCCCCGTGGTCGACGCGCCGACCTTCAAGGAGCAGGGAGTCAACCTGACCTTCACCAACTGGCGCGGCCTCGTCGCCCCGCCCGGGATCGACGACGCCGACAAGCAGATGTGGGTCGACGCCATCACGAAGATGCACGACTCCGCCGGCTGGAAGAAGGAGCTCAAGACCAACGGCTGGACCGACGCCTTCCTGACCGGCCAGAAGTTCGACACCTTCATGAACCAGCAGTCCACCCGGGTCGAGGACACCCTGACCGAGCTGGGGCTGGCTGGCTGATGTCGGCTCCTGCTGCAACCGAGCAGGGCCGGGGACGCGCGGAGTACCTCGTCTGCGCCTTCCTGGCCCTGCTGGGCGTGGTCGTCCTCGTCAACACCTCGATGGTCCACGCCCCCGCCAACAGCAACGACCCGGCGGGCCCGCGGATCGTCCCGTTCGTCGTCGGCGCTGCGCTGCTGGTCCTGTCGGCAGCGCTCGCCGTGGCGATCCACCGCGGCGACCATGCCGTCGGTGAGGAGGGCGAGGACGTCGACCTGACCGCTCCCATGGACGTCCGGACCATCCTGCTGCTCCTCGCCACCTTCCTGGTGCACATCGCGCTGATCGACTGGGCCGGTTGGGTCATCGCCGGCGGGTTGCTCTTCTACGGCGCCGCGTTCGCCCTCGGCTCGCGGCACTACGTCCGCAACCTGTTCGTCGCGGCGGCCATGGGCCTGATCACGTTCTACGCGTTCGTCGTCGGGCTCGGCGTCAACCTGCCCGCCGGAATCCTCAAAGGCATCCTCTGATGGACAACATCACCCACCTCATCGACGGCTTCGGGGCCGTCCTCACGCCCGGCAACCTCCTGCTCGCGTTGGTCGGCGTCACCGTCGGCACCGCGGTGGGGGTGCTGCCCGGGATCGGCCCCGCCATGACGGTCGCGCTGCTGCTGCCCGTCACCTTCAACATGGAGCCGACCAGCGCCCTCATCATGTTCGCGGCCATCTTCTACGGCGGCATGTACGGCGGCTCCACCACCTCGATCCTGCTCAACACGCCTGGCGAGTCGTCCTCGGTGGTGACCGCGATCGAGGGCAACAAGATGGCCAAGGCGGGGCGCGCCGCGCAGGCGCTGGCGACCTCGGCCATCGGCTCCTTCGTGGCCGGCACCATCGGCACGCTGGGTCTGGCCTTCCTCGCGCCGACGATGGCGAACTTCGCCGTCTCGCTCGGGCCGCGCGAGTACTTCGCCGTGATGGTGCTCGCCTTCATCGCGGTCACCGCCGTCCTCGGCAGCTCCCGGATCCGCGGGTTCGCCGCGCTGTTCGTCGGCCTGACCATCGGTCTGGTCGGGATGGACCCGATCACCGGTCAGAGCCGCCTGACGTTCGGCTCGTCCGGAATCGCCGACGGGATCGACATCGTCGTCGTCGCCGTGGGCATCTTCGCCGTCGGCGAGGCACTGTGGGTCGCGGCGCACCTGCGCCGCAAGTCCGGCGAGGTCATCCCCGTCGGCCAGCCGTGGATGGGCAAGTCGGACTGGAAGCGGTCGTGGAAGCCGTGGCTGCGCGGCACGGCACTGGGTTTCCCGTTCGGGGCGCTTCCCGCCGGCGGGGCCGAGATCCCCACCCTGCTGTCGTACATCACCGAGAAGAAGCTCACCAAGCACCCGGAGGAGTTCGGTCGCGGCGCCATCGAGGGCGTCGCGGGTCCGGAGGCCTCGAACAACGCCTCTGCGGCCGGGACCCTCGTGCCCATGCTCAGCCTCGGCCTGCCCACGAACGCGACCGCGGCCGTCATGTTGGCCGCGCTGACGACCTACGGGATCCAGCCGGGACCGCTGCTCTTCCACGACCAGGGACCGATGGTGTGGGCGCTGATCGCGTCGCTGTTCATCGGCAACGCCCTCCTGCTGGTCCTGAACCTGCCGCTCGCCCCCACGTGGGCCAAGCTGCTGCGCATCCCCCGTCCCTACCTGTATGCCGGGATCCTCTTCTTCGCTGCACTGGGCGCGTATTCCGCCACGGGCACCTCGTTCAACCTCATCCTGCTGCTCGGGCTGGGGCTGCTCGGGTTCCTCATGCGCCGGTTCGCGCTACCGGTGCTGCCCCTGATCGTGGGTGTCATCCTCGGCCCGCGCCTGGAGAAGGAAGGGCGCCAGGCCCTGCAGCTGTCGGGCGGCGACTACTCCGGTCTGGTCGGCGGCGCCCTCACGACGACGATCTACGCGGTGATCGTGCTGATCCTCGTGTGGCCGTTCGCGATCCAGCCGCTGGTGCGGCGCTGGGTCGCGCGGCGGGCAGGGAGCCCGAGCACGGCATACCCCTCGTCCGACGAAGAGGGCACGACCGAGGAGCCGGCGAAGACCACCTCCGGCGTGCGCTGACCCGGCGGTCAGGAGCCTTGAGGTCCGAGGGGAGCCTTGCGGGAGGTCACCGCTCGGCCCGGTGCTGGCACCACCCAAGTGCGGCGAGGACGGCGCCGTAGACCGTGCAGAACGGCTGCATCCACGAGTAGGTCCGGATGAACGCGAGCTCGACCAGGATCCACGCCACGAGCGCCAGCCCCGCTGCCACGGCGAGGATTCCCTGCCGCCGGCTGCGCCGCAGGGCGGCCGCCACGACGGCCGACATCGGCACGGTGACCGTCACCAGCAGCGCCGAACCGGCCAACACGCCACTGTGCCAAGGGATCCGGTCCATGATCTGGGTGGTGAAGTCGCCGAAGTCGATCCCGCCGCCGACGAGGCCGACACCTCCAGCCGCCCCGGCGAGCGCCATGGCACCGGCGAGGACGGCCGTGGTGCGCCCGAGGGCGTTCACTCGTCGTGACGTGCCGCCCCGATCGTGTGCCGCGCGATCGGCCGACGGTCGTCGGAAGCGAACCTGCCGGGACTGGGTGGGCATCTGAACCTCCTCGCTGTCAGGCCCGTGGGCATCAGTGGAACAGCGCGCGGGTGACCCGAGCGCGGAAGAACTCCCCCGTCTCGGCGCGGTCGGTGCCGACGAACCAGGACGCGCGGACCATCGACGGGATGGTCACGCCGCCGAAGCGCCGCTCCTCCTCGACGGTGACGCCGAACGGGTACCAGCCGAACGGCACGCCGTCGGGATTGCCCCAGCGCATCATCCGCACCCCGCGTAGGACACCGTCGGGCGCCACGCGCAGCTCGACCCGTTGCCGCCCGGGGCTGATGTGCCACCGGGCGACCGCCGTGTCCGCGTCGTCACCGGCGAGCCAGCGGGCGGAGCCGAAGCTGGTCGGGAGCCACACCGCCTCCGCCGCCAGCCGGCCGGCAGCGCTACGCGACACGTCGCTCCCGCCCGCGTGCAGGACCGGCACCGTGCCCAGAGCGTGCCAGCGCATCTCGCCGCTGGTCGCGCTGAACCGGTCGAACCCGGACACCGGCACGCCGAACATCCGCGTCCTGGCGGTCCAGAAGTAGCCGCACGGCGGCGCCAGCACCTCCCTGCCGACGAACCGCCGCCACCCCCGAACGCGGATCTCTCCCTCCATGTGCAGCTCCACCGAGCGCCACATCGGCGTGCCGGCCACGATCGCGTGCCGGATCCACCGGCGTGCGGGCTCCGGCAGCGCCGAGGCGATCTCCGGACGGAACGCCTGCGGTCGGCCGCGCGGCGGGCACAGCTGGGACCAGGCTGCCCGCAACGGCTCCTCGGTGCCGGTGCTGCCGAGTCCCCACAGATCGAGGCTCATCGTCCACGCCCCTGATCCGTTCCAGCGGCAGGCCGGTGCAGCGTCAGCGCCACGCCGAGGAGCACGGCGCCCGCCGACGAGCCGGCGGCTGGGCGGATGTCGTCATGGCGCAGCTGGGGCGAGGACCCCCGCAATGCTGTGGCTCTCGGGTGCATGGCGACCTCCCACACTGCCTGCCGGGCCGCTTCCCGACAGCTCCAGCCTGGCCCGCGCCCGCTGCCGCGAACAGGGACGAACGTCCCCGCCGGGAGGTGTCAGGGCCCGTCCAGCAGCCCCCGCACGAACGCCGCCTGCCCCACGTGCTGGGTGGTGTCATTGAGCACGCTGACCAGTCGCACCGCACGCGTCACCGGCGGGTCCCAGGCGTCGTCGATGACGTCACCGAGGCGCACCTCATCGAGTCCGTCCAGGTAGCCGACGGTCCGCTCGTGCACGGCGTCGTAGTAGCCGCTGAGCAGGGCTGCGGACACCTCCACGCGGGCCACCTCCTGCGAGCTCTGCCCGTAGCCGGTCACCGACTCCTCGAAAGGCAACCCGAACCGGGACGCCCAACCGTCGCTGGTCCAGATCTGGTCGGTCCCGGCCAGGTCGGAGACGTGGTCGTCCTCGACCCGGGCCAGGTGCCAGACGAGCCAGGCGATGGTGTTGGCCTCCGGTGCGACCCGCTGCGCCAGCTGTTCGGTCGTCAGCCCCTCGACCGCCGCGCGCACGCTCTCCTGCACGCGGTTGAACCCGTCGACCAGCACCTCGTTCACCGCCGGCATGCCGTGCTCCTCATCTGTTGTCGGAC
>NZ_DASSTI010000006.1:0-40438 GCF_035708005.1 Segeticoccus sp.
CACCCGCGGGTTCGACACCGCGGCGTTCACCGAGGTCGCCGACATCATCGCCCTGGCCCTGCAGCCCGACCTCGATGAGACCGCAGCGGCCACCCTGCGCGAACGGGTCACCACCCTCGCCAAGGACTACCCCCTCTACCCCTCACTAGGGTGAGCAGCGTTGGCGCTCAGCGTCTTTGACCTTTTCTCGATCGGGATCGGCCCCTCCAGCTCACACACCGTGGGTCCGATGCGGGCTGCCGTCACCTTCGTCACCGGGCTGAAGGAGGACGGCCTGCTCGAGTCCGTGCAGCGGGTGCACGCCGAGCTGTTCGGCTCCCTCGGTGCCACCGGTCACGGGCACGGCAGCGACAAGGCGGTGCTGCTCGGGTTGTCGGGTGAGGCGCCCGAGCAGGTCGATCCGCGGGCCGTCGACGGCACCCTCGACCGGATCCGCTCGGGCAAGCGCCTGCCGCTGCTCGGTGAGCACGAGATCGCCTTCGACGAGGACGACGACCTGGTCATGCACCGGCGCAAGTCGCTGCCGCTGCACCCCAACGGGATGACCTTCCACGCGTATGACGCCCACGGGGACCTCGTGCGGTCGCGCACCTACTACTCGGTGGGCGGGGGTTTCGTCGTCAACGAGGAGGCGGACGACACCGACGGAGCCGCCAAGATCGTGCAGGACGACACGAAGGTCACCCACCCCTTCCGCACCGGGGACGAGCTGTTGGCTCGGTGCCGGCAGACCGGCCTCCCGATCGACCAGGTGATGCTCGAGAACGAGCTGTCGTGGCGCACCGAGCAGGAGGTGCGCGACGGCCTGTTGCGGATCTGGGACGTGATGCAGGAGTGCGTCCAGAACGGCATCACCACCGAGGGCACGCTCCCGGGCGGCCTCAAGGTCCCCCGTCGCGCGCCGGGGCTGCGCACGCACCTCGAGCAGGAGTCCGACGCGGAGGACCCGCTGCGCGGAATGGACTGGATCACGCTCTACGCCCTGGCGGTCAACGAGGAGAACGCCGCGGGCGGTCGCGTCGTGACCGCACCGACCAACGGCGCCGCGGGCATCATCCCCGCCGTACTGCACTACTACACCCGGTTCGTGCCGGGCGCGGACGAGGACGGCGTGGTGCGCTTCCTGCTCACCGCCGGGGCCATCGGCGTGATCTACAAGGAGACGGCGTCGATCTCCGGCGCCGAGGTGGGCTGCCAGGGGGAGGTCGGGTCGGCCTGCTCGATGGCAGCGGGCGCCTTCGCCGCCGTCCTGGGTGGCACCCCGGAACAGGTCGAGAACGCCGCCGAGATCGGCATGGAGCACAACCTCGGCCTCACCTGCGATCCCGTCGGCGGCCTGGTGCAGATCCCCTGCATCGAGCGCAACGCCGTGGCCTCGGTCAAGGCGATCACCGCGGCCCGCACCGCGCTACGCGGCACGGGGACGCACATCGTCTCCCTGGACAAGGTCATCAAGACGATGCGGGAGACCGGCAAGGACATGAAGGTGAAGTACAAGGAGACCGCTCGCGGCGGGCTCGCCGTCAACGTCATCGAGTGCTGACGACGAGCCGCCGCTCGGTCGGTCACCGGCGGCCGCGCCCGCGCGCTGCGCGGTGCCGGCGCCGCCGGTTCAGTGAGCGCTGAGCGCGCGCCAGACGCCGCGGTCGGCGACGCCGTCGGCCCGGAGGTGGTGCGCCGTCTTGAAGCGGTTCACCCGCGTGCGGGTGGCCGGCCCGAAGACACCGTCCGGCTGCAGTCCGCCCAGCGCGTTCTGCAGGATCTTCACGGTCTGGCCGCGGGAGCCGGTCCGCAGCGTCTGTGCCTGCCAGCGGGAGAAGTCCCGCCCGAGGATCATCCACACCCAGCTACCCGCCACGCCATTGGCGGCCAGGCCGTTGCGCGACTTCAGCGTGTTGACCTTCTTGCGGGTCGCCGCGTCGAAGTAGTCGTTGACCGTCAGCCCGCCCAGGGCGCGCTTGAGGACGCGCACCGCCGGCTTGCGGTCGCCGTAGCGCAGGGCCGTCCGGTAGTAGGCGGCATACACCGGCTTGGGGGCACTTGACGTGGGGGCCGGCGCCGGTGCCGGCTTCGGGGCGGGCGCGGGCGCCGGAGCCGGCGCAGGAGCAGGAGCCGGCGCGGGCGGTGTGGCCGGGGTCGCGGTGGTGCCGTCCAGCGCCAGCCACGTGTCGTGGTCCGTCACGCCGGTGGCGGGGAGCTTGTGCGCGGTCTGGAAGGCACTGACGGCGGTGGCGGTCGCCGGACCGTACGCGCCGTCGACGTCGAGGCCGCCGAGGCGCTCCTGCACCGCCCGGACGGCAGCGCCGGTGCTGCCGACCCGCAGGACCGTGTTGTAGTACTTGGTGAGCAGGGGCCGCGTGGCGACCAGCGCGGCGCGCCACGTGTTGTAGCCGACGACCCCGTCCGCGGCGAGGCCGTGCGCACTCTGCCACGTGACCACGGCGGACTGGGTGGCCGGGCCGAAGTCCCCGTCCACCTGCGTGGACGGGATCCCGACCAGCTGCTGGATCGCCTTGACGACCGGCCCCTTCATGCCCTGGGACACGGTGATGCCGCTGAACATGACCAGCGACCGGTACAGGTCCGAGGAGCCGTCCTCGGGCCGCAGGACGCCGTGGGTGGGGCAGGCCTGCCTGTTGATCCCGGTGTAGCCGCTGGCCCAGTTGAGGTCGGCCGGGCGGCAGGGGCCGTACTCCTGCGTGGCCACCTGACCGCTCCACCAGGACGTCCGCAGCCGCGCGCCCGCCCAGGACAGGCTGATGTGCATGTGGTTGCGGTGGCAGACGCTGTCGTACGCCGAGGAGGTCAGGCTGCTGCAGGCGGTGCCTCCGTAGGAGTAGGTGCGCCACGCCCCCGGGTTCCACGACACCCACTGGCGGTTGTTCCAGATGATGTACATGATCCCCATCCGCCGGAAGTTGGCGGCATTGTTGGCCAGCGCCCAGTTGGCGAAGGCGTCGCCGTAGGCCTTGGTGCCGTTGCGGATGCTCACCCCCCAGTCGAGGGCACGGCCGTCGTAGTGTTCCGAGGTCGAGATGATGGGGTCCGTGCCGCAGGCGCGGGTGTCACTCGTGATCGTGGTGCCCGGGTAGGTCGCCCGCAGCAGGTTCTCCAGGGTCGCGGTGCCGGGCTGCACCTGGTTGACGCAGGAGTCGGCGCCGACATACGGCGCGTAGGTCTCGATCTCCGCAGGGAGGGCCCGGGACGGCCTCGGGACCGGCGCCGTCGTGGCGGTCGGCGCCGCGGGGGCGCTCGCGGGCGCCGACGCGGGGGTGGAAGGGTTGGCGGGAGCGGCCGTGGCCACGGGGGCGAGGGAGACCGCCGTGGCCAAGGAGGCCGAGGCCCCCAGGGTCACCTTGAGGGCAGGGGAAAGCGCGCGCAGGTTGGGGAGCATGTTGGGGAGTCTTTCGGCGCGTCGGCTTGCAATGTCAAGCCGTAACCAATAGGGGAGCGAGAGAAGTAGACCCCGGCCGCATCCCGTTGCGCAAGTGGTCCACGTGAAAAATGGGACGAACGGACGACAACGCCCCCGTCGAACGGCTGACTACCGAACTCGGCGCCCCATCAAGGGATCCGGCGGCCCGCACACGTCCGGGTGGAGGATCGCCGCCAGCACCTCGATCCCGTCCACCAGCCGCGGCCCCGGGCGTGCGAAGGACGCGTTGGCATCGACCGCCCACACCGGTATGCCGTCCGGCAGGCTCCGCGTCCCGGCGGTCAGCTCGGCAGCCCGCTCCAGCCCGAAGCCGCACGGGGCGCCCACGACCACCTGCGGGGCCGCGGCGTGCACCCGCTCCCACGAGGTGCGCGTGGACGGCGCGCCCGCAGTGCCGAGCACCGGCTCGCCGCCGGCGAGCCGCACCATCTCCGGCACCCAGTGCCCGGGGGCGAACGGCGGCTCGATCCACTCGAGCAACAGCGTGGGGACGGGCGGACGGCCGGCGACCTTCCGGCATACCTCCTCGATGCGGGTGCGCGCCGAGGCGACGAGTACGGACGCCGCCTCCTCGCACCCGACCGCGCGACCGATGGCGCGGACGGAGTCCAGGACCTCGTCCAGCGTGTGCGGGTCGGTGGTCAGCACCTCGGCGGTGCACCCGAGGTAGCCGAGGGCGTCGTTCACCTCCGAGACGTCCACCGCGCAGACGGCGCAGAGGTCCTGAGTCACCACGAGATCCGCCTCGAGCCCGGCCATCGCGCCGCGGTCGAGGTGGTAGAGGTCCTCACCGGCGGCGAGCCGTGCGCGCACCACCGCGTCGATCTGCTCGGGCGGCAGGTCCGGTGGTAGCGCGCTCGTGGACACGATGGTCCGCTCGCGCGCCTCCGGAGGGTGGTCGCACTCGAAGGTCACCCCGACCACCTGGTCACCGGCGCCGATCGCGAAGAGGATCTCCGTGGCCGACGGCAGCAGCGAGACGACACGCATCGTCAGCAGGCGGGGGTGGCGGTCTGCTGCGCCTCCGGCGGCGGGGTGAGGGCCTTGTAGTTGTCGCCGATGACGAGGTCCACCGAGGTCCCGGTGCGTCCGTCGAGGACGAGGTCGGCGCCCTTGAGCCAGTGCCGCACCAGCTTCGCCTGCTGCTCGCCGGCGCTGCCGTAGCGGATCTGGCCCACGCCGCGGACGTCGACGTTCAGCGGGTCGTTCGCCACGCTGCCGATCCGGAAGCCGTGGTCGCCGAGCTCGCGGGCGGCCGCGTTGGCGAGGCCGGAGCGTTTGGTGGCGTTGTAGACGTTGACGGTGATGCTCTCCGGCGTGATCGCGCCGCGGTTCCGGCGCTTGGCCGCTGCGGCGCTCGCACTCGCCGACGGGGTGGGGCTGCAGGAGGCGGACGGGGTCGAGGGGGCGGCGTTGGCCCGGCCGCTGTCGCCGACCCAGCCCTGGTAGTAGGCGAGGGAGTAGCCGAATCCGCCGACCAGCATCAGGACGACGACGGTCAGCGTGACGACGGCGCGGCGGTGCCGTCGGCGGCGGGCGGCCGCGAGGGCCGACTCGTGCGGGTAGCTCACGTCGGCTCCCTTCAGCCTCGACCCGCGGACGGGGTGCCGGACGGGCGCGCGCCGGACGTGCGGCACTGCTGCGTGGTGGACGGGGTGGGGGTCGGCTTGGCCGTCGCCTGCGCCTTGGGGACCATCGTCGTGTAGTCGTTGCCGATGAGCAGGTCCACCGTCGTGCTGGTGCGGCCGTCCCTGATGAGCTGGGCGCCCTTGAACTGCAAGGCGACCCGCCGGGCCGCGGGGTCACCGTTGATGCCGTAGTGGATCTCCACCGGGGCCTTCGGCATGGCGGCGTAGTTGCCGACCTTGCCGACCTTGAAGCCGCGCTTCTTCAGCTCGCCGGCGACGTCGGAGGCCCAGCCGGGGTGGTAGGTCGTGTTGTAGACGTTGACCGTGAACGTGCCGGGCTTGGCCGGGGGCAGCTTGACGAGGTCGCTGTACTTCGGACCCAGGACGAGGTCCACGGAGGGGTCGACCCGGTCGTCCTTGACCATCTTGACGTGGCCCTGCACCTCGTGCGCCACGGTCTGGGCGATCTTGCGGCCGATGGCGCCGAAGTGGACCTCGGCGACGCCGCTGACCGGGGTGTCGCCGTGGTAGTTGCCGACGCTGATGACGTGGAAGTGGCGCTTCTCGAGCCGGTTCGCGACGGTGTCGGCCAGGCCGCCGCGGTCCGTCGCATTGATGACTCGCACGTGGACCAGGTCGGGGGCCACGGTCGCGACCGGCTGCACGGTCGGCGTGCAGGTCGGGCTCGGCGCGGCGGTGGGTCGCTCGCTCAGGTTGCGGTTGTAGGTCAGCACGTAGCCGAACACGCACGCCAGGGCCACGACGACGGCGACCAGCACGGCGGCATGCCGATGACGCCGACGGCGTGCTTGCCGGTCGACGTCCGACTCGGTGCCCTCGGTCATGGGCTCACCCTTCCCCTGCGCAAGGAGCCTCGTGCCCGCCGATCATCTCTCGGGCCGCGCGATCCCTGAAGCAGCATGAGACAACAATGTGGTAGCGACCCGTCGGATCTCGCCCGGCGCGTCGGCCGTGGTCCGGCTCACGCCCACAGTGCGGACACTCGGAGGCCGTCATGGGAGACGGCTGAGCAGTTCCTGAGCGTCCGCTGAGGCTCGGTGGTCAGTCCAGCTCGAGGACCCGCGCGTGCAGGACCGGTCGCTGCTGCAGGGCCGCTCGGAGCGCCCGGTGCAGCCCGTCCTCGAGGTAGTAGGTGCCCTGCCAACGCACGACGTGGGCGAACAGGTCGCCGTAGAAGGTGGAGTCGACGTCCAGCACGGCCGCGAGGTCGAGGTGGCGCTTGGTGGTGACCAGCTCCTCCAGCCGGACCATCCGGGGCGCCACGTCGGCCCAGTCCTTGCTGGAGTGCCGGCCGTGGTCGGGGTAGGGGCGGTGGTCGCCCACGGCCTTGAAGATCACCGCGGCAGTGTGCCACGTGCGCTCGTCCGGCCGGGACGCCCCCGGCAGTAGAGTGCCGAAGGTGAGCGAGCAGAGCACCAGTGCGCCGTTGGACACCATCCGTGAGGGGTATGCCGTGCAGGGCCCCTCGCTCGACCTCGGCGCGGCGGTGTGGGACGGCACGCCCGACGCCTCCGTGCAGGTGCGCCTGCCGCTCGGCGTCCTCAGCCGGCACGGCCTCGTCGCCGGCGCCACGGGCACCGGCAAGACCAAGACCCTGCAGGTGCTCGCCGAGCAGCTCAGCGCCCAGGGGGTGCCGGTGTTCCTGGCCGACATCAAGGGGGACCTGTCCGGTATGGCGTCCGCCGGGGAGAGCAGTGACAAGCTCACCGAGCGTGCGGCGACCGTGGGGCAGACGTGGCAGGGCACGGCATACCCCGTGCAGTTCCTGTCGCTCGGTGGGCTGGGCGAGGGTGTCCCGATCCGCGCCACGGTGACCAGCTTCGGACCCACCCTGCTGTCCAAGGTGCTCGGGCTGAACGACACCCAGGAGTCCAGCCTCGGCCTGGTGTTCCACTTCGCCGACAAGCACGGCCTGCCGCTGCTGGACCTGAAGGACCTGCGGGCGGTCGTCCAGTACCTCACCTCCGACGAGGGCAAGGCGGACCTCAAGGCGCTCGGCGGTCTGTCCACGTCCACCGCCGGGGTGATCCTGCGCGAGCTGGTGGCCTTCGCCGACAAGGGCGCCGACGTCTTCTTCGGTGAACCGGAGTTCGACACCGCCGACCTCCTCACCGTGGGGGACGACGGGCGCGGGGTGGTCAGCTGCCTCGAGCTGCCGGCGGTGCAGGACCGGCCCGAGGTCTTCTCGACGTTCCTCATGTGGCTGCTCGCCGACCTCTTCCACGACCTGCCCGAGGTGGGGGACCCGGACAAGCCGAAGCTCGTCTTCTTCCTCGACGAGGCGCACCTGCTCTTCGACGACGCGTCCAAGGCGTTCCTCGACTCGATCGAGCAGACGGTCCGGCTGATCCGCTCCAAGGGCGTCGGGGTCTTCTTCGTCACCCAGAGCCCGAAGGACCTGCCCGACTCCGTGCTGGGCCAGCTCGGCAACCGGGTGCAGCACGCGCTGCGGGCGTTCACGCCCGACGACGCGAAGGCGCTCAAGGCGACCGTGTCGACGTTCCCCCGCAGCGACTACGACCTCGGCGAGCTGCTCACCCAGCTCGGCACGGGTGAGGCGGTGGTGACCGTCCTGTCCGAGCGCGGCGCACCCACTCCCGTGGCGTGGACCCGCATGCGAGCGCCGCAGTCGCTCATGGCCCCCTCGCCGGCGGAGACGATCGACGCCTCGATCAAGGCCTCGCCGCTGTCCGCGAAGTACTCCGAGCCGCTCGACCGCGAGTCGGCCTACGAGAAGCTGCAGGCCCGGCTCGAGCAGGCGCCGGCCGAGGACGCCACCACGGGTGCCGCCCAGGAGGCCGGCGGCTCGGGGGCCGCCGCTCCGGCCTCGACCACGAGCAAGCAGCCGCGTCGCACCACCGCGGAGGAGAAGTCCACGGTCGAGAAGGTGCTGGAGTCGAAGGCCTTCCACTCGGCCCTGCGCAGCGCGGGCACCGTGATCGGCCGCGAGATCACCCGCAGCCTCTTCGGCACCGCCCGACGTCGTCGCTGACGCCGGGCGGCGCCGCGGCCGAGGTCAGCCGGTCACGTCGGACCAGCCGCTCGCGGCGAACCGGCTCGCGTCCTGTGGCCTGCTGCCGTTGAACAGGACCCCGTCGGCGTCGTGCACCCGCACGCCGTCGACGAACACGCCGCGCCCCTCGTAGAGCGGGTCGGTGGTGTAGCGCCACCGCACGTTGGTCGTCCCGTCCGGCAGCTCGGCCGCAGCCTGGATCCACTGCCGTCCCTCGAACCCGGAGAACGCCCCGTCAGTGCTCCAGCGGAAGGCGTTGGCGTGCAGGCTGATCGGCACCTGCTGCCAGGTCGTGCCGTGGTCGGTGGACGCCTCGACCCGCCCGATGTCGGTCGACTCCGTGTCGTACCAGAGGTCGAAGTCCAGCTGCGCAGCGCCGTCGTGGCGGGGCAGCGGGATCGCCAGCGTCGACGTCGTGCGGTCCTGCGCCCCCGAGAACCAGGCGGTCCGGCCCTCGGCAGGCTGCACCGGCAGCGCGAGAGCGAGGTCACGGGCGACCGCGCGGCGCGAGGGGTTGTTGCTGCCCCAGTAACGGCTCGGGTGCACCCGGTTGGTGAGCAGGATGACGAACGACTTCGACAACGGGTCGATGACCAGGGACGTGCCGGTGTACCCGGTGTGCCCCGCGGTGACCGGGGAGCTGAGCGCGTCCATGTACCACCGCTGGTCGAGCTCGAAGCCGAGTCCGTGCTCGTTGCCGGGGAACGCCTGGTTGACGTTGCGGAACAGGGACCGGACGGAGTCGGCGGAGAGGATTCGGGTGTGGCCGTACTGGCCGCCGTTGAGCAGGGTCTGCGCCAGGATCGCGATGTCGTGCGTGGTGGAGAAGATCCCCGCGTGACCCGACACCCCGCCGAGGCAGTAGGCGTTCTCGTCGTGCACGGTGCCCCACACGATCCCGCGGTCGGTCCACGGCTGGTCCTCCTCGGCCGCGATCCGCGGCCGCAGGCTCGCCGGCGGGTTGAACATCGTGTCGTCCATCCCGAGCGGGCCGGTGATGTGCTGAGCGACCACCTGGTCGAGGGGCTGCCCGGTGACCGTCTCGATCACCTTGCCGAGCATCATCAGGTTGATGTCGCTGTAGACGTACTCCGTCCCCGGCGGGGCATCCGGCACCGTGGCGTAGACCGCGTCCCACTGCTCGGCGTGGGTGTCGTAGGTGCACAGCGAGGGCACCGGGTCCGGCTTGAGGCCGGAGGTGTGGGTGAGCAGGTTGCGGATGGTGATGTCGCCCTTGCCGTGCTGCGCGAACTGCGGGATGTATGCCGCCACGGGTGTGTCCAGCCCCAGCCTGCCCTGCTGGATCAGCTGCACGGCGGCAACGGAGGTGAACAGCTTGGTCATCGACGCCATGTCCCAGATGGTCGACGTGGTGGCCGGGATCCACTGGTCCTTCGGCAGGTCGGTGGGCGTGCTGTCGGCGTAGCGGCGCGCGTAGCCGACGGCCGCATCCTGGACCACCACGCCGTCGTGGGCAGCCAGGACGCTCGCGCCGGCATACTCCGGGCGGGTCGGCGAGGGCTGCAGGTACTGCGCGACGTCGGGCACCATCTGCGCGATCGGCCCGGGCTTGAGCCCGGCCTGCGCAGCGCTGCCCGGCTGCAGCGTCGTGGTCGGCGTGGAGAACACCAGGTCATCGGCGCTGACGGTCGGTGGCCCCGACCCCTCGTCGGCCACGGCCGCGGGGGCCTGCAGCGTCAGGGCCGCGCAGCAGGCCGCGGTCACCGCGACTGCCGTGCCGAGGAATCCTCGATGGGAAGAAAAATGACGTGGGGAGACCATGTCGCGGGAAATTACTCCTGATCGGGCGATTCGACAATGGTGGGCACGACCGGCTCTTGACCGACCGGTGTGACGTGGGTAACTTCCGGGGGATCGAGACCGCACAGTGATTTTCTCACCCTTGGAGCTCCCCATGGCCGAGCACACCGTTTCCCGCCGCCAGTTCGCCGCAGGTCTGTCCGGAGGGGTCGCGCTCGCCGCTGCGGCCGGCGCACTCCCCGCCCAGGCCGCACCTCGGGGCGGCTCCGATCCCCTGCCCACCGGCCTCGGGATCGGGAAGATGACGCTCGAGCAGAAGGTCGGGCAGCTGTTCGTGCAGCAGGTGTACGGCTCCGACGCCACCACTGCCGACGAGCGCAACCTGCCCCTGTACGGGGTGGCCTCGCCGGCGGAGGTGATCGCGAAGTACCACCTCGGCGGCGTCATCTACTTCACCTGGACCGACAGCGTGCAGAATCCGCAGCAGATCGTCGGTCTGTCCAACGGACTGCAACGGGCGGCCGTCGGCTCCGGGGCCGGCATACCGCTCGTGATCAGCGTTGACCAGGAGCAGGGCATCGTGACCCGCATCGGTCCGCCGGCCACGCAGTTCCCCGGCTCGATGGCCCTGGGTGCCGGCCGCAGCGTCGCGGACGCGCGGGTGGCTGCGGCCATCACCGGCCAGGAGCTGCTCGCGATGGGCATCCGCATCGACCACGCCCCCGACTCCGACGTCAACGTCAACCCGCTCAATCCGGTGATCGGGACGCGGTCGTTCTCCTCCCGCCCCGACCTGGTGTCCGAGATGGTGACCGCGCAGGTGCGGGGCTACCAGCACGACGCGCGGATCAGTGCCACCTGCAAGCACTTTCCCGGGCACGGCGACACGGCGACGGACAGCCACTTCGGGCTGCCGGTCATCACGCACACCCGTGAGGAGTGGGAGCGGATCGATGCGCCGCCGTTCCGGGCGGCGATCAAGGCCGGCACCGACCTGATCATGAGCGCACACCTGCTGGTGCCCGCGCTCGACGACTCCGGCGACCCGGCCACACTGAGCAAGCCGATCCTCACCGGCATCCTGCGTGGGGAGCTCGGCTACCAGGGCGTCATCATGACCGATGCGCTGAACATGCAGGGGGTGCGGGAGAAGTACGGTGACGCGGAGGTCGCGGTGCGCGCCGTGCTCGCGGGAGCCGACATGCTGCTCATGTCGCCGGCGATGGACGACGCGTACGGCGCGGTGCTCGACGCGGTCCGCAGCGGGCGCATCCCGCGGAACCGGCTCGACGAGAGCGTGCGGCGCATCCTGCAGCTGAAGGCCCGCAAGGGGATCCTTGCGCACCCGTACGTCGACCCGGCACGGGTCGACGACGTCGTCGGGACGCCGGAGCACCTCGCCACGGCGGACGCCGTCTCCAATCGGACGACCACGCTCGTCAAGAACGACGAGCAGGTGCTGCCGATGCAGGCGTCCGGGGCATCCCTGCTCGTCACCGGCTACGGCGTGACGACGACGCAGACGATCGCCGACGGGCTGGGCGCCAAGGGCGCGTCCGTCCAGCGAATCGTCACCGGCACCAGGCCGTCCGATGCCGAGGCGAAGGCGGCGGTCGCTGCCGCGGAGGGCAAGGACGCCGTCGTCGTCACCACCATGAACGCCCGGGGCTACGAGGAGCAGCAGGCGCTGGTCGCGGCCCTGGTGGGCACCGGCACGCCGGTCATCGTGGTGGCCGTACGGGATCCCTACGACATCGCCTACCTCACCGAGGCGAAGACCTACCTCGCCACCTACTCCTACAGCCCGGTCGCGCTGGAGGCGGCGGTGCGGGTGATCGCCGGCGAGGTCTCGCCCACCGCGACGCTGCCGGTCGACATCCCGACGGCCAGCGACCCGCAGAAGGTCCTCTACCCCTTCGGGTTCGGTCTGACCTACTGACGACCTGGCACCGAACGCAAGCGACATCGACAGGGTATGCCGGTCTGCCGGCATACCCTGTCGGCAACCCTTATCTGGGCCCGTGCGGCGCGGCGTGCCACTATGAGGGAAACGATTGACAGGTACTCCAAAGGTGGTGAAAATCCTTCACATGAGAGGTGACGCTGGCGCGGCCGTCGACTCCCCGACGGAACGACGCAACCCCGAGACCGTCGACCTCGACCTGCTGCCGACGCTCGACCTCGTCAAGCGGATCACGGCGGAGGACGAGCGGGTCATCGCCGCCGTCGCCGAGGCGACGCAGCAGATCGCCGCGGCCGTGGACCTGGCCGTCGCGGCCATCCGGGCCGGGGGGCGGGTGCACTACGTGGGGGCCGGCACGTCGGGTCGGCTGGCGGTGATGGACGCCGCCGAGCTGCGTCCGACCTACGGGGTGGGGGAGGAGTGGTTCGTGGCCCACCAGGCGGGGGGCTCGACCGCGGTCGAGCGCGCGGTCGAGAACGCCGAGGACGACGAGTCGCTGGCCGAGTCGGAGCTCGGGCCGCTGGGTGAGCACGACCTCGTCGTCGGGCTGACCGCCAGCGGGCGCACGCCGTACGTGGGAGCCGCGCTGCGCCATGCGCGTGCGTCGGGGGCGCGCACGACACTCGTGACCGCGAACCCGCGCTCGCCGCTGCAGGAGCTGGTCGACGTCGCGATCGTCTGTGACACCGGGCCGGAGGTGATCGCCGGGTCGACCCGGATGAAGGCCGGCACCGCCCAGAAGCTCGTCCTCAACACCTTCTCGACCGCCGTCATGGTGCGGCTCGGGCGGACCTGGTCGAACCTGATGATCACCATGCAGGCGGTGAACACCAAGCTGCGCGGTCGCTCCGTGACGATGCTCGAGCAGGCGAGTGACCGCAGCCCGGAGGAGTGCGCCCGCGCACTCGCCGAGTGCGACGGCGAGTTGCCCACCGCGCTGGTGTGCCTGCTCACTGACGTCGAGCCCGGGACGGCTCGGCGCGCGCTGGACGCGGCCGATGGGGTCGTCCGGCACGCCGTCGAGGCCCTGCGGGAGGGCTGACCGGACGCGGGGCCTCGCGGCGTCGTGACACCGGTGGCGCCAACTCGCAGTCCCTCCAACGGACGCGGTTGCGGGTCTCACAGCGGGGATGCCGAAATATCGGGAGGGGAAGCAATACCGTGTGCTCCATGAGGCATGAAGGAGATGGCAGCGGCGTCGGTCGGCCCACGTCCCCGGCGACGAACCAGGGGGCGCCGCTGCTCGTGCGGATCCGCGGGTTGCGACCGGCCCTCTCGCCGGCCGAGGACCGTGTTGCCGAGCAGGTGCTCCGCGACGCACGCCAGGCCTCGTCCTGGACCATCAGCCAGCTGGCCGCGGCCGCGGACACCTCCGAGACCACCGTGCTGCGCTTCTGCCGGCGACTGGACCTGGCCGGCTACCCCCAGCTGCGCCTGGCACTGGCCGCGGAGTCCGCCCAGCCGCGAACGCTGTCGGTCTCCCGCACGGACATCAGCGCCAAGGACTCGATCGACGACATCATCGCCAAGATCGCGTTCACCGACGCCAGTGCGGTGGAGGAGACGGCGCAGCAGCTCGACCCCGAGATCTTGGCCGAGGCGGCCCGCCGCATCGGGCAGGCCGGCCGGGTCGATGTCTACGGCGTCGGGGCGAGCGGGCTGGTCGCGGCCGACCTGCAGCAGAAGCTGCACCGGATCGGCTGCCTGTCCTTCGCGTGGAGCGACTCGCACCTGGCGCTGACCAGCGCGGCCCTCCTCGGCCGGCGTGACGTCGCGATCGCCATCTCCCACACCGGTGCCACCAAGGAGACGATCGAGTCGGCGGCGATGGCCAAGGAGCGTGGGGCGACCACCATCGCGATCACCAACTTCCCACTGTCGCCACTCGCGCGGGCGAGCGACCTGGTCCTGACCACCGCGGCCCGCGAGACGGCCCTGCGCTCGGGCGCGACGGCCAGCCGCATCGCCGCCCTCACCGTCATCGACTGCCTCTACATCGCGGTCGCCCACCGCAACCTGCCGGCCGCCCGGAAGGCGGTCAAGAGCACCCGCGTGGCGGTCTCCCGGCACCAGGTGTCGGAGGAGGACTGAGCGCTCCCGGACCCGGGCGCCGACCGGTGCCGCGGCTGGTCGCCGCGTGCCCGGCATACCGTCCTCGACACGGCGGGTCTTTTTGTCGCGGTTGATCCTTGACCTGCCCGCGTCGGTACGGCAGCGTGAACAGGCGGAGCACCCACCGGTGCTACGCGTCCGTACACGGAAGGAAGCGCGCACATGACGAGTAACGTCGAGGCGCCAGGAAGACATGGGGTCGCGGGTGATGACTCGCGGCTGAAGAAGGACCTGGGCCCGATCAGTCTGCTCTTCACGGCCATCGGTTCGATCATCGGCTCGGGGTGGCTGTTCAGCTCGCTGCACGCTGCTGAGCAGGCCGGACCCGGAGCCCTGATCTCCTGGATCATCGGCACCATCATGTTCATCTTCATCGGGCTCAGCTACTCCGAGCTCGGCGTGATGTTCCCGCACAGTGGTGGTGTTGCCCGTTACCCGCACTATGCATTCGGCTCGTTCGCGAGCTACTCGATGGGCTGGGTCACCTGGCTCGCCTGTGCCGCCGTGGCACCCGTCGAGGTGTCCGCGGTCCTCACCTACGCGACGAACTACCTGCCCTGGCTGGAGAACAAGAACACGACGCTGACCGGTGGCGGCATCCTGGTCGCCGTCGCGCTCATGGCGGTGTTCGTGCTCATCAACTTCTTGGGGATGCGTTGGTTCGCCCGCATCAACAACGTGTTGGTGTGGTGGAAGCTCGGGATGATCGCCTTGGTCATCATCGCCTTCCTCGTGGTGAAGTTCCACCCCTCGAACCTGCACGCCTTCGGTGGCTTCACCCCCTACGGTTGGCACGGCGTGTTCACCGCCATCCCGGCTGCCGCGATCGCGTTCTCGTTCTTCGGGTTCCGTCAGGGCATCGAGCTCGCCGGCGAGACGGACAACCCCAAGCGCAACGTGCCGATGACCCTCATCGGCTCGGTCGTGATCTGCGGGATCCTCTACATCCTGCTGCAGCTCGCCTTCCTCGGCTCGGTGCCCGGCGCCGCGGTGTCCAAGGCCGGGTGGGCGAAGGTCGGCGAGAACTTCACCGGCGACACCCAGGTCCTCGCGCAGTTCGGCCCGCTGGCGGCCATCGCCGGTGTGCTCGGCCTGACCTGGCTGGCGGTCCTGCTCTACGCGGACGCGATCATCTCCCCCGGGGACACCGGTCTGATCTACACCAGTGTCACCGCCCGCATGTCCTACGCCATGGGCCGCAACCGCAACGCGCCGAAGAGCCTGTCCACCGTCAACGACAACGGTGTGCCGTGGATCAGCCTGATCCTCGCGTTCATCGTCGGCTGCATCTTCTTCCTGCCGTTCCCGAGCTGGCAGAGCCTGGTCGGGATCGTCACCAGCATGACGGTGCTGTCCTTCGGCAGCGGCCCGATCGTGCTGCTGACGCTGCGCAAGCAGCTGCCGGACCAGGAGCGTCCGTTCCGGCTCGGCGGAGCGTGGGTCATCGCGTCCCTGGCCCTGCTGTCGACGAACCTCATCATGTACTGGGCCGGCTGGGACCAGGTCTGGAAGATGATGGCCGCCATCCTGCTCGGTTACGTCCTGCTGGCGATCTTCCAGGCGCTCGACAAGGGGCACGCCCCCAAGCTCGACTTCGCGCACGGCTGGTGGGTGCTGATCTGGTTCGGCGGCATCGCCCTGGTCAGCTACCTCGGTGGCTACCCCGACAAGTCGCTGCACGCCGGCAACCTCGGCGTCTGGGGCTTCTACGGCGGCATCATCGCCAACGTCGTCCTGACGATCATCGTGCTCGGGGTCGCCTGGCGGTGCCAGCTGCCGGGACACCGCGTCCGCGAGATCCTCGCCGAGTCCGACAACCCGGAGGCGGTCACCCCCGCGGCGGCCCACTGACGGGCCGGTCGGCGCCCCCTCGAGGTGGGCGCCGACCGTCGCGGCAGTCGACGAGGCCCGCACCTGTTTCAGGTGCGGGCCCCGTTGTGTCGGCGGCTCCTGACGACTGCGCCGGTTGCCGTCTCCTCGGCGGAGGATGCGGGATTTGAACCCGCGAGGGTGGTTAACCCAACACGATTTCCAATCGTGCGCACTAGGCCACTATGCGAATCCTCCGCGCAGGAGGGTACCGGAGGCCCGGCTCGTCCTCCCAATCGGCCGGGCCCGCCGGAGCTCCACGGCTCGGTGCCGGGCACCATGGCGGCCCTGGGTGTGGTGGTGGGCGCTGGCCGGTTTCGGTTCCGCGGCGGGGCTGACCTAGACTCGTGGCCAGACCCCCCGCGTGGTGGTACCTCACCGAACTCCCCCAGGGCAGGAATGCAGCAAGGGCACGTGAGCTCTTCCAGGTACGTGGGGGGTCCTTGCGTGCCCGGGACGGGCTCGGCGGCGTGCCGACTTCTGCCCGGTCGAGGCGCGCGGGGTGGGGACGGGCTCGGCGGCGTGCCGACTTCTGCCCGGTCGAGGCGCTCGGGCTGGGGACGGGCTCGGCCGCGTGCCGACTTCTGCCCGGTCGAGTCAGTCCCGGTGCGCCTCCGACAACGACCGCACCCGCCCACGGCCCCAGCTGACGAGGACGGCTCCGAGCGCGACGAGGAGGACGAACGACCCGGCGCCGAGCCCGGAGTGGTGGGCCACGGCGGTGGCGCCGGTCACCGCGATGGCGACGACCAGGATCGGGTAGAGCAGCCAGAGCAGCAGGACCGCCAGACCGCCGTGCTGGCCGAAGGCGGCCCCCGGCGCCCGGCCGCGGAACGCCGCGATGAGGTGGCCGCCGGCGAACACCCCACCGGTCAGCAGCGCCCAGGCCATCGCGACCAGGTGCACGCCGGCGCCGAGGACCAGGGCGACGCCGACGAGGACGGTGGTGACGGCATACAGGCCGAGGGGGACGACCAGGTGGGCGAGCGACTCGCGGTCGGGCTCGATCCCGAGCAGAGGCGTGGTGCCGGCGTTGTCGGCCTCGATCCGCAGCCCCTCGGCGAAGACACCGAACCCGAGGTAACCCACGATCGCGCTCAGCAGCGCGAACAGGCTCGGGGCGTGGGAGGTGTTGACGGTCGTCGCGAGAGCGGCCACCCCGATGGCGCAGCCGAGGACGCCCGGCAGCACCGAGCGGGGCGAGCGGCGCAGCCCGAGCAGGTCGCGCCGGACCACCACGGCGACGGGGCCGCTGGGCTTCAGCCGGATCGCCCGCCCGCGGGGGGCGCGTGCCGAGCGCGAGGCGATGTTGAGGCGCACCGCGCGCAGGTCACCGGCCAGCAGGGCCCCGCCGTTGGCGATCGAGCTGGCCGCCTGCTCCCGCAGGCCGGCGATGTGCAGCTGGCGCAACGAGGTCCGCGCCCGCAGGAAGGTCGACAGCCCGCGCCGCCCCGTCGGCCACGATCGCACCTGTCCCCACAGCCACGCCCCCGCGCAGACCAGGCCGACGACCGCCCCGGCCACCGCGCCGATGCCGACCGAGACCGGTCCGGCCAGCCCGGCGATCGCGACGCCCGCCCCGAGCACGAGACCGATGAGGATGCCGCCGGCGAGGCAGCCGAACAAGCTGAGGCGCCAGTGCTTCCGCAGGCTCGTGGCCCGGTCGATCGGGCTGGCGGCGACGAGGTCGAGGTAGGGCAGCTGTGGCACCACCGGCCCACGCACCGGCCCGAGCCAGAAGGCCAGCAGGACCAGGCCGACCGACACAGCCACTCCCACGCCGGTCCCGATCGCCGGGGTCAGGTGCTGCTCGAACCACTTCGGGTCGATGAAGCGCAGCAATGCCTGGATGGCCGGCACGCCGTAGCCGGCGGCGGCGATCACGGCGACGTACACGGCATACAGCGCGTTGCTGGTGGACTTGTCGCGGTGCTCGCCGAAGATCACCTGCCGGGCGCGCTCCAGGCGCGCCCGGTCCTCGCGCGCGTCCGGCCGGGTCGGGGTGCCGCTGCCGGCGTTGGTGCCGGTGCTCATTCGTCGCCGAGGTCGAGGACGTAGTCGGCGAGCGCCTCGGTCATCTCAGGATCGTGGCAGGCGATCACCAGCGTGGCGCCGGCGCCCTTGCGGTCGGCCAGGATCCGGGTGAGCAGCCGCCGCTTGTGGGTGTCGAGCCGCTGCTCGGGCTCGTCGAGCAGCAGCACGCTCGAGGGCCGGAACAGCACCAGCGCGAGCTGGAACAGCTGCTGCTGACCCGAGGACAGCTCGTGCGGGAACCGCTTCGCGAGGTGACCGATCTCCAGCAGCTCGAGCATGGACTCGGCCCGCGACCACGCGTCACCCGGTGCGCCGCCCCAGGTGGAGTCGATGAGGATCAGGTGGTCGCCGAGGGTGAGGTCCCGGTAGGTCGTCGACGGCCCCAGCAACGCCGCCACGTGCGTGCGCGTGTGCGCGGTGCGCTCGTCGAGGGCCTGCCCGTCCAGCTGCGCCTCACCGGTCGTGGCGGGCAGCGTGCCGGCGAGGATGCGCAGCAGCGTCGTCTTGCCGCTGCCGTTCGGGCCGCGCAATACCAGGCACTCCCCGGGCCGGGCCTCCAGGTCGACCGGCGCCAGCAGCGTCGTCTCTCCCGTCACCTTGCTCACGTCGTTCGCCCGGATCATCGCCACCGCGCCAGTGTCGCAGGTGCGGCCCGCCCGGTATGCCGTGTGCCTGCCCGGGTGCCGACGCCCCGCTGCTTGCCACAGGGCCTCTTGCTGCGGGCTCCTCGGTGCTCCGGGTCTCGCTGCGCTCGTTTCCTCACACCGTCGTCGCCCACAGGGTCTCTCTGCTGCGGGCTCCTCGGTGCTCCGGGCCTCGCTGCGCTCGTTTCCTCACACTGTCGTCGCCCACAGGGCCTGCCACCGTGTCCGCTCGGCCTACTAATGTCATGGCGTGACCACCGCCCTGTACCGCCGCTACCGGCCGGAGACGTTCGCGGACGTCATCGGCCAGGAGCACGTCACCGAGCCGCTCATGCAGGCACTGCGGTCGGGGCGGATCGGACACGCCTACCTGTTCAGCGGCCCCCGCGGCTGCGGCAAGACCACCAGCGCGCGGATCCTCGCCCGTTGCCTCAACTGCGAGCAGGGCCCGACGCCGGAGCCGTGCGGCACGTGCGCGTCCTGCGTGGCCCTCGCCCGGGGCGGCCCCGGCAGCGTGGACGTCATCGAGATCGACGCCGCCAGCCACGGCGGTGTCGACGACGCCCGCGACCTGCGCGAACGCGCGTCCTACGGCCCGGCGCAGTCGCGCTACAAGGTCTACATCATCGACGAGGCGCACATGGTGACGCCGCAGGGCTTCAACGCGCTGCTGAAGATCGTCGAGGAGCCGCCGGAGCACGTGAAGTTCGTGTTCGCGACGACCGAGCCGGACAAGGTGATCGGCACCATCCGCTCGCGGACCCACCACTACCCGTTCCGGCTGGTCCCGCCGCAGCGCCTGACCACCTACATGGAGCAGCTCTGCGAGGCCGAGGGGGTCGCCATCGAGCCGGGCGTCCTGTCCTTCGTCGTGCGTGCCGGCGGCGGCTCGGTCCGCGACTCGCTGTCGGTGCTCGACCAGCTCATCGCCGGCTCGGGGCCGGAGGGGCTGACCTACCACGGCGCGGCCGCGCTGCTCGGCTTCACCGACGGAGAGCTGCTCGACGCGACGGTCGAGGGGATCGCCGCCGGTGACGCCGGTGCGGTCTTCCGTCAGGTCGACCGCGTCATCGAGTCCGGCCACGACCCCCGCCGGTTCGTCGAGGACCTCCTCGAGCGGTTGCGCGACCTCATCATCATCGCCGCGGTGCCCGACGGCGCCGCCTCCGTGCTGCGCACCCTGCCCGAGGACCAGCTCGAGCGGATGCGCCAGCAGGCGGCGTCCATGGGCGCGGGCACCCTGTCGCGGGCGGCGGACATCGTCAACGCCGGTCTCACCGAGATGACCGGCGCGACCGCGCCCCGGCTGCAGCTCGAGTTGATCTGCGCGCGCGTGCTGTTGCCGGCCGCTTCCGGCGAGGGTGGGTATGCCGCGCGCCTCGACCGCCTCGAACGTCGCCTCGACATGGGCTCGCTGCGGCCCCCCGCCGCCGGGCGGACCCAGCCGGTCGAGCAGGCCGGCCCCGCGCCGCGGTTCCAGCCACCGGAGGCGCCCGAGCCGCCCGCGGACCGGCCGGACGAGCGCCCCGCCGCGTCCCCCGAGCCCCCCGCCGGGTCCCCCGGGCGCCCCGCGCCGTCGGGCCCCCAGCAGCCCGCCGCTGCGCCACCCCCACCGGAGCGTCCGGCCTCGTCGGCCCCCACCCACGCCCCGGCGCGCCAGCCCGAGCGCCCCGGGCCTGAACCAGCCACGCCCGACCCCGCGTCCGCGCCGACCGAGCCCGTGTCCGGGCCGCCCGAGCCCGCCGTGCCGCCAGCAGCGGTGGCAGACACCGAGAGCGCGCGAGCCGCCCACCCGGTCACCCCCGGTGGCATCGACACCGAGGCCATCCGCCGGTCCTGGCCCGATGTGCTGCAGCGCGTCAGCAAGATCTCGCGGGTCACCTGGTCCCTGGTGTCCGAGAACGCCACGGTGCTCGACTACGACGGCCGACGCCTGCTGCTGGGCATCAGCACCCTGGGCATCGCCAACGCCTTCCGCGGCCGCAACCACGCCGAGGTGATCCGGCAGGCGCTCGTCGAGGTGCTCGGCGTGGACGCCACGGTCGAGGGACGCCCGAGCACCCCGGAGGACCGCCTCGGGGGCCAGGGCGGGCATCCGTCGGCCGGTCCACCACCACCTCCAGCCCCGGCTGCCGGCTCGCCGAGCGATCCGGGCGGCGGGAGCCACCCGGACGCCCCGTCGCGATCGCCTCGGCGTCCCGGTCCCGCGGAATCCAGCCCCGGCGGACGGCCGTCGGGGGCGACCCGTCCGGAGGACCTCGGGGTCGCGCCGTCGTCGATCGGCCGGACGGACCCCGGTGGCGAGGGCTGGAACGCCTCCGCCGCACCGCCCCCGGACTGGGCCACGGCCAGCGGCTCCGCTTCGGCCGGGCCGGCTCGGCCGGAGCGCAGCGAGCGGCCGGACCCCGCCGCGCGCCACCTGCGGTCGGTCCCCTCCGACGGCGACGCCAGCGCCGACGACGAGGACATCGAGGAGGCCGGCGCCGTCGGGCAGCCGGTGATCGAGAGCGTGCTCGGGGGAACCGTCATCGAGGAACGGGACCAGTAGTGCTCTACCACCTGAGCCGCTTCGTCCTCCGCCCCCTGGCGCGTGCCATCTGGCGTCCGACGGTGACCGGCAAGGAGCACATCCCCGCCGAGGGGCCGGTGATCATCGCCAGCAACCACCTGTCCTTCATCGACAGCATCACCATCATCCTCGTCGCGCCCCGTCAGGTCGCCTTCCTCGCCAAGGCCGAGTACTTCACCGGCAGCGGCGTCCGGGGGGCGCTCAGCCGGTGGTGGTTCGAGTCGATCGGCATGATCCCGGTGGAACGCGACGACCACCGGGCGGCCCAGGCCTCGCTGGACATCGCCTACGACGCGCTGCAGGACGGCAAGGCGTTCGGCATCTACCCCGAGGGCACCCGGTCCCGCGACGGCCGGCTCTACCGGGGCAAGACCGGGGTCGCCTGGCTGGCCCTCAAGGCGGGTTGCCCGATCGTCCCGGCGGCCCTTGCCGGCACCCAGGACATCCAGCCGGTGGGCACCCGCATCCCCCGCGTTCGCAAGGTGAGCGTGCAGTTCGGGGAGCCGATCCAGGTCGGCGGCCGGTTCGACGGCATGCCGATGGGGCGCGCGCGGCGGGTGCTCACCGACGAGGTGATGGACGCCGTACACGCCCTGTCGGGGCAGGAGTTGGCGGGCGTCTACAACGAGCGGCCCAAGCATCCACCGGGGGCCACGGAGGCTTAGGGTCGTCCTTGTGTATGAGGGCGTGGTCCAGGACCTGATCGACGAGCTCGGCCGGCTGCCGGGCGTGGGGCCCAAGAGTGCCCAGCGCATCGCCTTCCACCTGCTGCAGGCCGACCCGGCCGACGTCAAGCGGCTCGTCGACGCGCTCTCGGAGGTCAAGGCCAGGGTCCGCTTCTGCGACGTGTGCGGCAACGTGGCCGAGGCCGAGCTGTGCCGCATCTGCCAGGACCCGCGCCGGGACCCCTCGATCGTGTGCGTGGTGGAGGAGCCCAAGGACGTCGTCGCGATCGAGAAGACCCGGGAGTTCCGCGGCCGCTACCACGTGCTCGGCGGCGCGATCAGCCCGATCGAGGGGGTGGGCCCGGACGACCTGCGGGTGAAGGAGCTGATGACCCGCTTGTCCGACGGGGAGATCACCGAGATCATCATCGCGACGGACCCGAACCTCGAGGGCGAGGCGACCGCGACCTACCTTGCGCGGCTGCTGCGTCCGCTGGGGTTGCGGGTGACCCGTCTGGCCTCCGGCCTGCCGGTCGGCGGCGACCTGGAGTACGCCGACGAGGTCACCCTCGGCCGGGCGTTCGAGGGAAGGAGGCTGATCGATGTCTGACACCTGGGACCCCACGGTGACGCCGGATGGCGCCACCGGTGACGGGACCACGCACGAGACCGGCGCCTCTGCCGACCTGCGGCTCCTCGCCGAGGAGACCGCCCGGGAGGCGCGGACCTTCGTCTCGACCGTGCGGGAGGTGGCCTCGGGGTCGGCGCCGGAGAGCGCCATCCCTTTGCTGCTGCTCGCGCTGTCGCAGGTGCTGGTGACCGGCGCCCGGCTCGGTGCGATCACCGACATCGTCCCGGCGGAGCGCTACGAGCCCGACTCCGGCCCGGACCCCGACCTCGACCCGGTGCGCCAGGGCCTGGCGAACCTGTTCGAGGGCATCGACGACTACGCCGACCTCGTCGACCCGGTCACCTCCCTGGAGGTCACCCGCGGGTCGGTCTCCAACGACGTCTCGATGATCTGCGAGGGCCTCGGCCACGGGCTGCGGCACTACGACGCCGGGCAGGTCACCGAGGCGCTCTGGTGGTGGCAGTTCAGTTACCTGTCGTCCTGGGGAGAGCGGGCCGCCAGCGCCCTGCGGCTGCTCCAGGGAGTGCTGTCCCACCTGCGCCTCGATGCCGACGAGGAGACCGTGGCGGACGCCGAGTTCGACGCACTGCACCCCTGACCGGCCCCTCAGCCGGCTCGTTGCTGGTGCTTGGCGACTCGCGAGTCCCGAACCACCAGCAACAAGGCGAGCAGAGCCAGCAGGGCGAGCGGGGCGAGGGAGCGGGACGAGGCTGTTTCGGCATACGGGCGGCTGCAGTCCGAGGGGCGGACGCCGATAGACTGCGAATCCCGCTGTCGTCGGCCCCGGAGCAACCACGTGAGTCTTGTCGTCCAGAAATATGGGGGGTCCTCCCTCGCCGACGCCGAGAGCATCAAGCGGGTGGCGCGCCGCATCGTCGAGACCCGCAAGGCCGGCAACCGCGTGTGCGTCGTCGTGTCCGCCATGGGCGACACGACCGACGAGCTGCTCGACCTGGCCGAGCAGGTCAGCCCGCTGCCGCCCGCCCGCGAGCTCGACATGCTGCTCACGGCCGGTGAGCGCATGTCGATGGCGCTGGTGAGCATGGCGATCGCCAACCTCGGTGACCGGGCCCGCTCATTCACCGGGTCGCAGGCCGGCGTGATCACCGACTCCACGCACGGCAAGGCGCGGATCATCGACGTGACGCCGGGGCGGATCCAGGACGCACTGGACGGTGGCGACATCACGATCGTCGCCGGCTTCCAGGGCGTCAGCCAGGACAGCAAGGACATCACCACGCTGGGCCGCGGCGGTTCCGACACCACCGCGGTGGCGCTCGCAGCCGCGCTCAAGGCCGACGTGTGCGAGATCTACACCGACGTCGACGGCGTGTTCACCGCCGACCCGCGGATCGTCCCGGCCGCCCGCAAGGTCGACCGGATCTCGAGCGAGGAGATGCTCGAGATGGCCGCCAGCGGTGCGAAGGTGCTGATGCTGCGGTGCGTGGAGTACGCCCGCCGCTTCGACGTGCCGATCCACGTGCGTTCCTCGTTCTCCTACCAGGAGGGCACGTGGGTGCTGCCCCAGGACGCGTACGAAGCGGCCACCCGAGACGGAGCTGAAGGAGCCGAAGTGGAAGAACCGTTGATCGTCGGGGTCGCCCACGACCGCAGCCAGGCGAAGGTGACCGTGGTCGGCGTGCCCGACCTGCCCGGGGCGGCAGCTGCGATCTTCCAGATCGTCTCCGAGGCGGAGGTCAACGTCGACATGATCGTGCAGAACGTCTCCGCGGTGGAGACGGGTCTGACCGACATCTCCTTCACCCTGCCGCAGGTGGACGGCCAGAAGGCGGTCCAGGCCCTGAAGCGCGTGCAGGAGCGGCTCGGCTTCTCGCACCTGTTGTATGACGACCAGATCGGCAAGCTGTCGCTGATCGGTGCGGGCATGAAGAGCCACCCGGGCGTGAGCGCCACGCTCTTCCAGTCGCTGGCCGACGCCGGCGTCAACATCGAGATGATCTCGACGTCCGAGATCCGCATCTCGGTGGTGACCCGCGACGACCAGCTCGATGACGCAGTACGAGCCGTGCACACGGCGTTCGGCCTCGACTCCAGCGAGGGTGAGGCCGTGGTCTACGGAGGGACCGGACGATGAGTCGACAGGACGCAGCAGAGATCCACAAGCCGACCCTGGCGGTGGTGGGGGCGACGGGTGCCGTGGGCACCGTCATGCTCCAGATCCTCAGCCAGCGCGAGGACGTCTGGGGGGAGATCCGCCTGGTCGCGTCGGCCCGTTCCGCCGGCAAGGTGCTGCAGGTGCGCGGCGAGGACGTCGTGGTGCAGGAGCTCGCACCGGAGGTGTTCGACGGCGTCGACGTCGCGATGTTCGACGTCCCGGACGAGGTGTCCAAGGAGTGGGGCCCGATCGCCGCCGAGCGGGGGGTGGTCGTCGTCGACAACTCCGGCGCCTTCCGGATGGATCCCGACGTGCCGCTCGTGGTGCCGGAGGTCAACCCCGCTCAGGTGCGCAACCGGCCCAAGGGCATCATCAGCAACCCCAACTGCACGACGCTGACGATGATGGACGCGCTCGGCGCGCTGCACGCCGGCTGGGAGCTCACCGAGCTCGTCGTCGCCTCCTACCAGGCCGTCTCCGGCTCGGGGAAGCCCGGCGTGGACCGGCTCTACGACGAGATCGAGGTCCTCGCGGGCAACCGCGAGGTCGGACAGCACACCGGTGACGTGCGAGCGCTGATCAACGACAAGCTGGGGGAGGACTCGCCCTTCCCGGCGCCGATCGCCTTCAACGTGGTGCCGTGGGCCGGGTCGCTGAAGGACGAGGGGTGGAGTTCCGAGGAGCTCAAGGTCCGCAACGAGTCCCGCAAGATCCTCGGCATCCCCGACCTGAAGGTGTCAGCGACCTGCGTGCGCGTGCCGGTGGTGACCACCCACTCCCTGGCGGTCCACGCCACCTTCGAGAAGCCGGTCACGGTCGAGGAGGCCCGCCGCGCGATGGTCGAGGCGCCCAGCGTGGTCGTGCTCGACGACCCGGAGTCCGGCGAGTGGCCGACGCCGGCGGACGTCGTGGGCTCTGACCCGACCTTCGTCGGTCGGGTGCGCCAGGCACTGGACTTCCCGAATACGCTCGAGCTGTTCATCTGCGGCGACAACCTGCGCAAGGGTGCCGCCCTGAACACGGCCCAGATCGCCGAGCTGGTCGCCAAGGAGCTCACCGAGGGCTGACCCGCCTCCCCGATCTCGGGGCTTGCCCCCGCATCTCGGGACTTACCAGCGGATCTCGGGACTTCGCGCCTCGCGAAGTCCCGAGATCCGCTGCATTCTCCCGAGATTGGCGGGAGAGTCCCGAGATTCGTGGGAGAGTCCCGAGATTGGCGGGAGAGTCCCTAGATCGGCGTCAGCGGGGGAGGCGGACCGTCGCGACCAGCCCGGCCGTCCCGGCCGCGCCACCGCCTGCACCCTCCCCTGAGCTCACCACCGAGCCCTCGGCCGGCTCGCCGTCCAGCGACACGTCACCACCGGAGCGGCGCGCCAGCTCGCGGGCGATCGCCAGTCCCAACCCGGTCCCTCCGGCGTCGCGGGAGCGGGCGTCGTCCAACCGCGCAAAGCGCTCGAACACCCGCTCCCGCTCCTCCGGCGGTATGCCGGGACCGTCGTCGCTGACGGTGACCTCGCCCAGGTGCCCCGCCACCGAGATCGCCACGGCCACACCGCTGTTCGCGTGCCGGACGGCGTTGTCGAGAAGGTTGGTCACGATCCGGCGCACCTCCTCGGGGTCCGCCCGGACATAGGTCGGGGCACCCGGGGTGAGGGACACGGGGACGCGTGCTCCGGCATACCGGCTGAGGAGGTCGGTGACGAGCGCCCGCAGGTCGAACGACTCGGGAGCGGCGTGGGGACGTTCGACCGCGTCGAGGCGCGCGAGCACGAGCAGGTCGTCCACGAGGGCGGTCAGCCGGGCGACGTCCTGGAGCAGCTCCGCGGGCAGCTCGCCGCCCTCGCCGAGGTGCTGGGCGACCTCGAGCTGGGTGCGCATGCTGGCGAGCGGGCTGCGCAGCTCGTGGGCGGCGTCCGCGACGAACTGCTGCTGGCGGGCGCGGGTGGTGGCCAGCCGGTCGAGCATGTCGTTCAGCGTGACGGCGAGGTCGTGGATCTCGTCGGCGCTGTGCGGCACGGGGAGGCGCTCGTCGCGGTTCTGCCCGCTGATCCGCTCGGCACCGGAGCGCAAGGACTCCACCGGGTGCAGGGTGCGCCCGATGAGCCACCACGCGATGAGGGCGAGGACCACCAGCAGCACCGGATAGGTCACCAGCAGCGAGTTGCGCAGCACGTGCTGGGCGTTCTGGACGTCACCCACCGGCACCGCGACCAGCACCGTTCGCGAGCCGAGCGGCTCCCCGACGACCCGGAGCGGCCCACTGAGCCCGGTGCGGCTGCCGGGCACGGTCTCCGTGTGCCCGGCACGGGCGGCCTTGCGCTCGGCGGGGCGCAGCACCGGGATGAGCCGGTCGGCGTTGGCCGACGCGGTGACCACGCGCCCCCGGCTGTCGACGACCTGCACGATCTGGGCGCCCGAGACCGGCAGCGGGTCGACCGGGCCGTTCTCCCGGATGAGCTGCACGACGTCGGTCGCCGTGGTGCGGGCGTTGTCGTCGAGGGTGTGGTGCACCGCCAGGGTGAGGGCGCCGTAGAGGGCGACCGCCCCGACCGCGAGGGCCACCGCGACGCCGGTGAGGCCGAGCAGCAGCAACCGGATCCGCAGGCTCACCGCCGGTCCACTCCCTCGTGCCGACCCATGCCGCCTCGTCAGGACCCGAGCCGGTAGCCGACGCCGCGCACGGTCCGGATCACCTCGCGACCGAGCTTGCGGCGCAGGTAGCCGACATAGACCTCCACCGCGTTGGGGTCGGTTTCCTCGGCCGCGTCCCACACGTGGTCGAGCAGCTCGGTCTTGCTGACGACGCGGGTGGGGTTGCGCACGAGGTACTCCAGCACGGTGAACTCCCGCGGCGTCAGCGGCACCGGCTCGCCCCCGCGGGTGACCTCCCGGTTGGCCGGGTCGAGGCGGAGGTCGCCGACCTCGAGGACGGCCGGCCGCTCGGGCGCCCCGCGGCGTAGCAGCGCCCGCAGCCGCGCCAGCAGCACGACGTAGGAGAACGGCTTGGTCAGGTAGTCGTCGGCACCGTAGTCGAGGGCGTCGGCCTCGTCGTGCTCGCCGTCCTTGGCCGTCAGCATGAGCACCGGCACCCAGTTGCCCTCCTCGCGGAGGGTCCGCACGATCGTGTAGCCGGAGACGAACGGCAACATGATGTCCAGGACCACCGCGTCGTAGTCGCCGTGGCGGGCATACTCCAGCCCGGCGCGGCCGTCGGTCACGACGTCGACGGCGAATCCCTCCGCCGCCAGACCACGCTTGAGGGCAGCGCCGAGCCGGGCCTCGTCCTCCACCACGAGCAGCCGCACGGGGCCAGCCTGACACGTCCGGCGCCGGGACCGGGGGAGCCCTCAGCGTCCTCTCAGTCACCCGGGGGCACGCTGTCCCCATGCCAGTCTTCAGTGAGCACCCCTCCCTCCGGTGGGCCGTTCCCGCCACGGCCGCCGTCGTGGTCGTCGGTGGCGGGTCCGCGGTCGGCGCGATGACGGCCTCGGCCGACACCGGGCTGCCGCACCGCAGCGCCGCCCAGCTGCTCGTCGACGTGCAGAAGGCGCACGTCACCGGGCTGTCCGGAACCGTGGTGCAGAAGGCCGACCTCGGCCTGCCCGACCTGTCGGCGCTGGCCGGTGGCGCGGGCGGCCCGGGCGGGTCCGGTGGGGGCGGCAGCTCCGATTTGACCTCGCTCATCTCGGGGACGCACACGATGCGGGTCTGGTTCGCCGGCCCGACCAAGGCACGGATGGCGCTGCTCGGCACCTTGGGGGAGTCGGACGTCATCCGCAACGGGCGCAACGTGTGGGTCTGGTCCAGCAAGGACCGCACCGCGGCGCACTACGTGCTGCCGGCCAAGGGCGCCGAGGGCAAGCAGCAGGCGAACCCGACACCGAGCGAGCTGCCGACCTCGCCGCAGCAGGCCGCCCGCCAGGCGCTCAAGGGGCTCAACCCCTCCACCGCGGTGACGACCAGCGGGACGGCGACGGTTGCCGGGCGCGCGGCATACGAGCTCGTGCTCAAGCCGAAGAGCAACCAGTCCCTCGTCTCGCAGGTGCGCATCGCCATCGACGGCAAGACCCACGTGCCGCTGCGGGTGCAGGTCTATGCGACCAAGGGCAGCACGCCCGCCTTCGAGGTGGGCTTCAGCTCGGTCAGCTTCAGCAAGCCGGACGCGGCGCAGTTCGCGTTCAACCCGCCACCGGGCACGAAGGTCACCACCAAGGACCTCGGCGGACCGGGCCAGCACCTGGGCTGGCAGCACGCCCCCGGCACGGAGCACGGCGCGCAGCAGGGGGCGCCGGGGATGTCGGCGATGCGTCACGGGATGCAGGGCATGGGCGCGCACGGCCTCAAGGTCGTCGGGAAGGCCTGGGACAGCGTGCTGGTCGGCCACCTGCCGAAGGGCTCGCAGGCGAAGATGGGCCAGCAGGGCGGCCAGCTCGGTGAGGTCCTGCGACACCTGCCGAAGGTCTCCGGCAGCTGGGGCTCCGGCCGGATCCTCACCAGCCGGCTGTTCACCGTGGTCCTGACCAACGACGGCCGGGTGGCGGTCGGAGCCGTGACGCCGCAGGCGATCTACAGCGCGCTCGCGAAGTGAACGACTCCCTCGCGGTCGCCACCGGGGGCCTGACGAAGCGCTTCCGGCACCAGGTGGCGGTGGACGCGATCGACCTCGCCGTGCCGCGCGGCGCGGTCTACGGGTTCCTCGGGCCGAACGGCTCGGGCAAGACGACCACGATCCGGATGCTGCTCGGGCTGGTCCAGCCCACGTCGGGGTCGCGGGAGCTGCTCGGCCGGGAGATCCCCCGGTATGCCGGGCACGTCCTGCCGCGGGTGGGTGCCCTCGTCGAGGGGCCCGCCTTCCATCCGTACCTGTCCGGGTGGGACAACCTGGAGCGGCTGGACGCCGCGGACCGGTATGCCGATCCGCGCACCTCGCGTGCCCGGATCGGCGCGGCGCTGGAGCGGGTCGGGCTGGCGGCCGCGGCACGCAAGCACTACCGCGCCTACTCCCTCGGCATGCGCCAGCGGCTCGCGATCGCGGCCGCGCTACTCATGCCGCGGGAGCTGCTCGTGCTGGACGAGCCGACGAATGGCCTCGACCCACAGGGGACTCGAGAGGTTCGTCACCTCATCGGCGACCTGGCCGGGGACGGCACGACGGTGCTGGTCTCCAGCCACCTGCTGTCCGAGGTGGAGCAGGTCTGCAGCCACGTCGGGGTCATGCACATCGGCAAGCTGGTCGCGCAGGGACCGGTGGCCGAGGTGCGCGGCGGCGCCGAGGCGCGGGTGCGGGTCAGCACCGACCGGCCGCGGGAGGCCGCGGCGGTCCTGAGCGGGCTGGGCATCACCGACGTGACGGTCGCCCGCGGCGATGTCCTCGGTGCGCTCGGGACAGTTGAGGTGGAGAAGGTGGTCCCGGCGCTGGTCGCCGACGGGGTCCCCGTGCTCGGGTTCGTCGTCGAACGGCCCAGCCTGGAGGACCTGTTCGTCGGCCTGACAGGGGAGGGTTTCGATGTCAGTGGCTGAGCGCTCCGCGGTGGAGCGGCCCTCGGCGGCGGTGCCGGTCCGGCGTGCGCACCCGGGAGCCGGTCTGCGGCTGCTGCGCTCCGAGCTCGGGCTGATCTTCGGGCGGCGCCGCAACCTCGCCGGCCTCGCGGTCCTCGCCGCGGTGCCGATCCTCATCGCGGTGGCGGTGAAGACGACGCTGTCCCAGCCGCAGAGCGGGGCGCCCGACTTCTTCGGGTCGATCACCTCCAACGGCCTGTTCGTGGCGCTCGCCGCGCTGACGATCGAGCTGCCCCTCTTCCTGCCCCTCGCCGTCTCGGTGATCGCCGGCGACTCCGTGGCTGGCGAGGCCAACATGGGCACGCTGCGCTACCTGCTGACCATCCCGGTCCACCGCACCCGGCTGCTGGCCCACAAGATGGCGGCGATCGCGATCTTCGCCTTCGTCGCGACGCTGCTGGTCGCGGTGGTCGGCGGGATCATCGGCGTCGCCCTCTTCGGTGGCGGCCAGCTGACGCTGCTGTCCGGCACGCAGATCGGCATGGGGCAGGCGATGTGGCGGGTGTTCCTCGCCGTGGTCTACCTCGCGTGGTGCCTGACCTCGCTCGGGGCGATCGGGCTGTTCATCTCCACGCTCACCGAGCAGCCGATCGGTGCCGCGATCGCGATCATCATCCTCAACGTGCTGAGCTTCATCATCGACTCGATCCCACAGGTCGCGTGGATGCACCCGTACCTGCCGACCCACTGGTGGACCACCTTCGGGGACCTGCTGCGGGCGCCCATCTCGTGGGGTGGGCCGCTGCACGGAGCCGGCGTCGCGGCGGCATACCTGCTGGTGTTCTGGCTGGCCGCCTGGGCGAGGTTCTCCGGGAAGGACATCACCTCCTGAACTCGTTAGCATCGAGAGTGCCGACGACCTGACGGTGGACGTCTCGACAGCGAGGTGGTGGCCGTGAGCAACAGCGACAGGACCGCTCGGGACCTGACCGCGGGGGCATCCGTCGAGGAGGACCTCGAGGAGATGATCCGGGCCGACCAGGCGCCCGAGGAGTGGGGCGAGGGCGACGACCACGACGTCCAGCTGCGCGCGCTGGACGACGACACGTCCCGCACCGACTCGCTGGGGCCGCTGGAGGACCTCGACAGCGAGGAGGTCGGTGACGACCTCGACGACGAGGACTGGCGCGAGGGGGACTCGGGGGAGGACGAGCGCGCCTGACCGTCGGGCGCCGGGTGGCCGGTGCACGGCGTTCGGTGGTCGCGTCTGGTGGTCGCGAACGGTGGTGGTCGGAGGCCGACCGGATCGTGCTAGGCTGCTCTGTAGTTGCAGTTGCAGTTTCTCGCAGGTCGAAAGAGCGCCCGCCCTCAGTGCGGGCTTTTTTCTTGGGTACGGGCATGTCCCGTCGTTGTGGGGAGTCGAGCCGCAGCTTTATCGGGGCGCACGACCTGTGCCCCCGGACCGGCTACACAGATTGAGAGTTATCCCCATGGCGCAAGGCACCGTGAAGTGGTTCAACGCGGAGAAGGGCTTCGGCTTCATCGAGCAGGACGGTGGCGGAGCTGACGTCTTCGTCCACTACTCCGCCATCAACAGCACCGGCTACCGCTCCCTCGACGAGGCGCAGCGCGTCGAGTTCGACGTCACGCAGGGCCAGAAGGGCCCGCAGGCCGAGAACGTGCGCCCTCTCTGAGCGCAAACCTCCCGGGCTCACCGAGCCCACTCACGACGCCCCCGGCTCCTCGAGCCGGGGGCGTTCGTGGTCTCCGGCCGGTCGTCCCCCGCGGTGCTCCCCATGCGCAATTCGCCCCTCCAGTGTGCAAGTAGAGTTGCGTGCACCAGCCTGGAGGAGGAGGCGTCCGTGACGACAGGTCCCCAGTCGTATGACGAGCTGCGCGCAGCCATCCAGGCCCGTCTGGACCGGTTGGCGCCGGGCCAGCAGCGGATCGCGCAACTGCTGCTGACCGATCCGGACGGTACCGCACTGCGCACCATCAGCGACACCGCGAAGCGTGCCGGGGTGCACCAGTCCTCCGTCGTGCGGTTCGCCTCGTTGTTCGGGCTGAGTGGCTATCCGGCGCTCGTGGGGCTGTGCCGGGAGCACCTGACCGGTCAGGCACAACTGGTGTCCCGCTTCGGTCGCGCGGAGGAGCAGTCGCGGCAGGAGGACCTGCTCGCCGCGACGCTGGAGCACGAACGGCAGAACCTGACCAGGACGATCACCCGTATCCCTCCTGAGCAGTGGGAGCAGGCCGTCGAGCTGCTCGCGACCGCGGAGAGCGTCCACGTCATGGGCCTGCGCAAGTGCCTGTCCGTCGCTGAGCTCATGGCCTACCTGCTGCGGATGGTTCGCCCTGGGGTTCACCTCGTGTCGCCGGTGGCCGGCGCCCTGGTCGACGAACTGCGTGACCTGCGCGCGGGCGAGGTGTTCGCAGCGGTGTCCATCCACCGCTACACCGCGGACACTGTGCGCGCTTTCGAGGAGGCCCGGCGACGGGGACTGCACACCATCGCCTTCACCGACAACGAGGCGTCTCCCCTGGCCCGGCTGGCCGATGTCACCTTCACCGCGGACTGCGAGGGAGTCACGATCCTGCGCTCGGTCACTGCGTTCATCACCCTCGTGCAGGCGCTCGCCACGGGGGTGGCCCTGCGGAACGGCACCCGCAGCCGGGACGAGTTGCTGCACGACGAACGGCTGCTCGAGGCCTTCGGGGTCTACGCGCTCTGAGCAGCGCCGTGGCGTGGCTCGGCCGACAGGAGGTCCTTCGTCGGGAGGGTCACCGGTTCCCGGCCCCGCGGCTTGAGGGTGACCCGCGCCGCGTCCACGTCCACAACCGCGGAGCACAGGGTCATCAGCGGGTCCTCGCCGCGAGCCGAGCGGAAGACACCCTGCGGCATCTCCTGTCCGGCCAGGACGTCGAGGAACCAGCCGGTGTCGGGGCCGGCGACTGGGGGGACCAGCTGGTCCAGAACGCAGCCGCGGGCCTCGCTCTCCTCCCGCTGACCGAGACTGCGGACCCCGCGCTCCGTGCTGCTGGTGCCGGTGGAGCCATCGTCCGGGAGCACGCTGGCCCGGTCCTCGGCACCCAGCTCCAACTGCCGCAGGTGGTTGGTGTGCCAGATGAGCCGGCGGTGCTCGCCGTCCGCCTCGGTGACCGCAACCCTGCCGGCGGCAGCCTCCACCGCGGCCACGCGCCCGCTGTGCAGGTCCGCGATCGTGTAGGCGAAGCCGCCTGCGCTCGGGCAGCTCCGCAGGAACTCGATCGCTCCGTCGAGGCCGCGCTGGTGCTGCAGGGCACGGGCGACGAAGTGGCGTCCGGCCCCGGGTCCCGGGCGGGCGACCTGGATGTGGTTGATCCCCCACGCCAGGCCGCCCTCGGTGAGGGTGAAGGCATTGCTCGGCAGGAATCCGGGGTACCACTGCGCCGTCACGGCCGGCTCGTCGTCCACGGCCAGCGTCAGCAGCAGGAAGCGCCCGTCGAGGGCCGGGGCCCCGTCCTCGTTGTGCGCGATGAACCCGCGCTCGCCGCGCCACCCAAGGTCCGAGCACCCCACGCCGTCGTCCCCGCCGAGGTCGCCACGCAGGTTCGCGAGCAGCAGCGCCTCCGGATCGAATCCCGCTCCGTCGGCGAGGTCGAGGGCCTCCTGCCACTCGCGGGGGCAGAGCCGCCGAGTCGTGTGGACGACACGGTCCACGACGCCGCGCCCGTGGCCGCTGCGCGCGAAGTCGCCGAGCGCAGTGGCCTCCGGGAGCCCGTGCAGCACGTCGTGGATCTCCTCGGCCGCCACCTCTCCCAGGGCCCGGAACAGCTCCCGCCGTGGCCCGGCGAGGCGGAGCCAGCGTAGGCCGCCCAGCTCGTGGTCGTTGACCGTGACTCCCATGCCTCCGCCGTTCCGTCGTCAGATGTGTAGGCCCTTGCATCTTGACGACAGGGCAGTTGCGTCGTCAAGATGCAACGCAACTGGCGTTGCGTGCAGCGCCGGGCTCAAGACTCCAGGAGGAAGCATGGCGCACAACGATCACGCGGGAGCAAACCGCCTCTCCAGCGGGCTCGGCAACCGTCAGATGACCATGATCGCCATCGGCGGGGTCATCGGCGCCGGTCTGTTCGTCGGCAGCGGCAAGGCGATCGGGCAAGCCGGGCCCGGCGTCCTGATCTCCTACATCGGCGTGGGGCTCATCGTGGTCCTCGTCATGCGCATGCTGGGCGAGATGGCCGTCGCGCAGCCGGAGACCGGTTCCTTCTCCAGCTATGCGAGCCGGGAGCTGGGCCCGTGGGCCGGGCTGTCGGTCGGGTGGCTGTATGCCTACCAGTGGTGCATCACCGTGGGGTTCGAGGCCATCGCCGGCGCCGCCATCGCCCACCAGGTGCTCCCCGCGGTCCCGTCCTGGCTTGCCGCGTTGGTCTTCATGGCGGTGCTCATGGGGGTGAACCTCATCCGGGTCAGCTCCTACGGCGAGTTCGAGTTCTGGTTCGCCCTCATCAAGGTGGTGGCGATCGTCGCCTTCATCGCGCTCGGGATCGCGGCCGTGCTCGGACTGGTCCCCGGGTTCTCCTCGCCCGGGCTGTCCAACCTGACTCAGCACGGTGGCTTCCTCCCGCAGGGCGGCATGGCCGTGCTCCTGGCCACGCTGGTCGTCTTCTTCTCCTTCTTCGGCACCGAGGTGGTCACCATCGCCGCCGGCGAGGCGCTGGATCCCGTGCAGTCGGTACGCCGGGGGATGAACAGCGTCGTCTGGCGAATCCTGGTGTTCTACATCGGCTCCATGCTCGTGGTCCTGACACTGCTGCCCTGGAACGACACCGAGATCACGCAGAGCCCCTACGTCGCGGTCCTCGACCGGCTGGGGATCCCCGGCGCGGCCGGCGTCATGGACGTGGTGGTGCTGACCGCCGTGCTGTCGTGCCTGAATTCAGGCATCTACGCCTCGTCCCGCATGGTCTACTCCTTGGCCAGCCGCGGCGAGGGCCCGCGTGTGTTGTCCCGGACGAACGCCCACGGCGTGCCGGTGTGGGCGGTGCTGCTCGCCTCCAGCATCGGGCTCCTGACGGTGGTCGCGAACTACTTCATCCCCACCGAGGCGGTCTTCACCTTCCTGCTCGAGTCCTCCGGTGCCGTGGCCGTCGTCGTCTACCTGTGCATCGTGGTCACCCAGCTGCGCGGCCGTCGTCGGCTCGAGCGAGAGCGTCCGGAGGCCCTGACGTTCAAGATGTGGGCCTTCCCGTACCTCACCGGAGTGGTCGGTGTGGTCCTGCTCGCCATCATCGTCGGCATGGGCATCAACGCCGACAGCCGACGTTCGCTGGTGCTCACGCTGCTCGTGACCGCCGTCGCCGTCGGCGCGGGCCTGGTCCGTCAGCGCCGGTTGGGCGCTGCCTCTGCGGCACCGGTGCGTGCGGCGGCGCCGAAGCCCACCTCCCTCTCGCCGCAGGTTCAGGAGAAGTAAGTGATCAAGCACTCCGCGACTCTCGCGATCAACGAGAAGATCGCTGCCCGTCGGCAGCAGGGGGAGCAGGTCGTCCACCTCGGCTTCGGGGAGGCGGGGCTGCCGGTGCTGCCGTCGGTGACCGAGGCCCTACGGCGCAGCGCCGCCGAGAACGCGTACGGGCCGGTCGTCGGCACGTTGCCGGCCCGCGAGGCCGCGGCCGGCTACTTCACCCGCCGCGGCCTGCCCACCGACGCCGGGCAGGTCATGTTCGCACCCGGCAGCAAGGCCCTGCTCTACGGCGTGCTCGCCTCGGTGCCCGGAGACCTGGTGCTGCCCGCGCCGTCGTGGGTGACGTATGCCGCGCAGGCCGCCCTGACGGGCAAGCGGGTCGTCAGCGTCCCCATCCCCGCGCACGCTGGTGGGGTGCCGGACCCGGAGCGACTCGAGCCAGCCCTGGAGCAGGCCAGGCGGGAAGGGGCCGACCCACGCATCCTCGTGCTGACCCTGCCGGACAACCCGACCGGCACCTCCGCCGGCGCCGACCTGGTCAAGCAGGTCTGCGAGATCGCCGACCGGCACGACCTGGTGGTGCTCTCCGACGAGATCTACCGCGACCTGGTCCACGACGGCGCCGACCACCTGAGCCCAGCCTCCCTGCTGCCCGAGCGGACCGTGGTCACCAGCGGACTCAGCAAGAGCATGGCCCTGGGCGGCTGGCGCATCGGGTTCACCCGGCTGCCCGACGGAGAGCTCGGTGAGCGCTTGGCCGAGAACCTGATCGGGGTGGCCAGCGAGATCTGGTCGAGCCTGGCGATGCCGATGCAGGACGCCGCCGCCTACGTCCTGCAGGAGCCGCCGGAGGTGGTGTCCCACGTCGCCGCCAGCCGCCGGCTGCACGCCACCGTCTCCCGCGCCGTGTTCGCGGCGTTCCGGGAGGCCGGGGCCGCCTGCCGTGAGCCCGATGCCGCGTTCTACCTCTACCCCGACCTGACGCACCTGCGCCCGGTCCTGGAACCACGCGGTATCGCCACCGGGCAGGACTTCGCCGACCTGCTCCTCGACCGCCACGGCGTCGCGGTGCTCGCCGGGGGGCACTTCGGCGACGAGCTCACGGCATACCGCTTCCGCGTGGCGACCTCGTTGCTGTACGGGCAGACCGAGCAGGAGCGCTGGGAGGCGCTCCGCAGCGAGGACCCGGTCAGCCTGCCGTGGATTGCCGCGGCGCTGGCGCAGCTTCGCTCGGCGTTGGCCGCTCTGGGGTGATCCCGAGGGGGCAGGGCTCGGGCTCGGTGCCGCTCGGCGGGTGGCGCCGGCCGCCTCGTTGCGCGGCACCTCCTGCCACCACGACCAGCAGGATGCCGAGCAGCTGCACGGGTGAGGGCATCTGGTGCAGCACCAGCAGCCCGAGGAGGAGGCCGAAGGCCGGCTCGAGCGCCATCAACGTGCCGAATGCGGTGGGCGTCAGGTGCCGCAGGGCGAGCAGCTCGAAGGTGAACGGCAGGACCGGCAACAGGAGGGCCAGTCCCGCCGCGGCGGCAACGATGCCGACGGTGAGGTGCCCCGCCGCTTGCGGTATGCCGAAGACCGCGGCTGTCGCGGCGCTGATCGGGACCGTGAGGGTGAGGCCACCGATCCCGCTGAAACGGTCACCGATCCGGCGGGTGAGCAGGATGTAGGTGGCCCACCCGAGCGCCGCCAGCGCGGCGAAGCCCAGGCCGGCCGGCCGCGGGTGCCCGTGCCACGGCTGGGTGAGCAGGACGACGCCGGTCAGCGCCAGTGCGGGCCAGGTGAGCGCTCGCGCGCTGTGGCTGCGGACGGCTGCCACGGTCAGCGGTCCGAGGAACTCGATGGCGACGGCCGTTCCGAGGGGGATGCGGTCGATCGCGGCGAGGAAGGCGATGGTCTGCAGGCCCGTGGTGACGCCCAGACCGAACAACGTCGGGAGGTCGTGCCGCCGCACGGTGCGCAACGGGGGGCGCGCCACCGCCAGGAAGATGAGCGCGCCCATGCTGAGCCGGAGCCAGGCAGTGCCTGCCTCGCCCACGCTCGGGATCAGGTGCACCGACAGGGCCGAGCCGAGCTGCACCGAGAACATGGCCCCGACGGCCATTCCCCACGGCGGCATCCCGGGGAAGTGGCGCTCGTGCGGGCGCACGTCAGCCACCCGATTCGGTGGCCGCATCGGCGGTGATCAGTCGCTGCGCGGTGTGGACGTCGGGGCCGAGCCGCGTCAAATGGGTGGCCAGGTCCTCGGCGGCGGAACGGAGGGCCTCGTCGGTCAGCGGCCCGAGTGCGTCGAGGATGAACAGGGCCGTGGTGGTGTCGTCGCGAAGCTGGGTGCGTCGCGCCTGGCGCCAGTTCCAGCGCCGGCAGGTGACGCCCGCGTCGTCGCACCACACCACCTCGCCGGGGTCGGGGTGCTCGATCACCGTGCCGCCGTCGGCGACCGTGTCGAACGGCTCCGTGCCCGTGGCGCGCACGAGGCGCGGCGGACCGGCATACCGGGTCAGGTCCTCACCACCCAACGGGAGCTGGTGGCGCACCGAGACGGCGTTGTAGAGGTCGGTGAGTCGGTTCACGCGGGGCAGGCCGGACGCGGCGCGGCGCAGCAGCGACTCGAGGCTGTTGCGGGTGCGTTGCGGCTTGGCGCCGAACGCGCGGTAGGCCTCGCGCCAGGCCGCGACGTGCGGGAGCTCCGGCACCGAGCGGTCCGCCAGGGCTTCGCGAGCCGCCTCCTCGGCGGTCCGGAGCAGGGCGTCGCTCGCCGCGTCGCTCGGGCCGGCGACGATCCCGTCGACCGCGAGGAGCAGGGCGCGGTAGTCGGGGCGCAGCGCGAACACCGCGGCGTCGACGTGGCCGCCGGCGAGGACCTCCTGCAGGGGGTGCTCAGCCATGACGGGCCTCCGATCCGTGTCCTGATCCGACTCCCGGCTCGAACACGGCCAGGGTGAAGGTGGCCGGTGTGGTGCCGGGGTTGGCGTAGGAGTGCGGCACCTCGCCCGGGAAGGCCGCCGCGTCGCCCGCCTCGAGCGTGACGTGCTGGTCCGCGACCTCGAGAGCGAGGGAGCCCTGGTGGACCTGGAGCAGCTCCTTGGTGCCGGCCGTGTGCGCCTCGCTCGTGTGTTCGTCGCCGGGGCCGAGGGTCCAGTCCCAGAGCTCGACGACATCCGGTGGTTCGGTGCCGGCGACCAGGACACCGCGCCCGCCGGCCTCGCTGCGCCACAGGGCGGCACCCTCGCCGTGACGGGTGATCTGCACCGGCTTGCGGGTGGGGGACTCCACCAGCGCGGGCAGCCCGATGCCGAGGGCGTCGCTGACCCGCAGCAGTGTTCCCACGCTGGGGTTCGCCGCGCCCTGCTCGACGTTGACCAGCATCCGGCGGCTCACGCCCGCGGCGTCGGCGAGCTGGTCCAGGGTCCAGCGGCGGGCCTGTCGTTCCTGCTTCACGCGGGCGCCGATGGCCACCGCGAGGGCTGCCGTGGTCTCGTCCATCAGTGCAGCATAGTGCACTCTGAGTGCAGGATCACCCTCGCCGTGCCGCGCCCTGAAGGATGCGGGAGAACTCCCAGGGCTGCTGCGCGATGCCACTGCAGGTGCTCGCGCTGCGGGACCGCCCACAGGCGCGATCCCGGTTCACCGACCAGAACGCCAACCGCGCCAGGTGGTGCTGCTCGGCGTAGTCGCGAACCAGCCGGAAGTCTCGCGGTGTGACCAGCTCGCCCGTGTCCGTCCTCCCGTTCATCAGGACGATGCCCAGCATGTGGTCGAGCGCCCGGCCGGACCTGCCCGGGTAGACGGAGGCGAGCTGGGCGCGGGCGTGTTCGGCAGCCCGGATGGCCAGCTGGCCCATGTCGGCGCTCTTGGCATGGGCAGCACCCAGGTTGAACGGCATGATCGCCCAGACGTCAACCGGGGAGCCCAGCTCGTGTGCGCGCTGGACCATGCGGGTGCCGCGCCGGGTGAGGCCGCCGGAGTCCGCCGGCAGGGTGACGCTGATCGTGAGGTTGGCGTTGTCGCGGCCCAGGATGGCCAGCGCGTGCAGGATCCGGTCCTGAACCCGGGCGTCTTCCAGCTCGGCGTTCTCGACGTCGATGTCGACCGCGGTGAGGCGGTAGGTGTCGACCACCTTCTGGTAGGCGGCGGCCAGGGAACGGGGGTCAGGGCAGTGCACTCCGAGCTTGCGGCCGTCGGCGCCGCCGATCGAGACGACGACGCGGCCACCGGCCCGGCGCACCCGAGCTGCCACGTGCGCCGCCTGGCCCCCGAGACCGGTCTGTCGGTCCCAGACCGGTGTGCAGCCGCCGTCGGAGAGGACGAAGGCGAGGCTGAACCAGCGCAGCCCGGTCCGCGCCATGACCGCCACCGGGTTCGGCGTGTCCTTCCCGTCGAGGTAGAGGTACGGCGCGACCACGACTGGTGACGTCGTGATGCCGTGGGACTGCTTTGAAGCGGACGCACTGGACTGCTGCGGTCCGGACCCGCCGGAGGGGGAACCGGCCGTGCAGCCTGCCAGCACCAACGAGAGTGCGAGGAGGATCGGGCCGAAAACCCTCGGGACTCTGCATTGGCCTGCGACCTGGGATCTCTTCGCCACGAGGGCCTCTCCCTCTAGAGCCGTCGCGTGCGGGGCGTGCCGGCAGGCCCGGGCACACGGAGCCGAGGCGGAAGACGCCCTGTGACCCGCAGTTGCGTGGTCGGGGTGACAGGATTTGAACCTGCGACCTCTTCGTCCCGAACCAAGGGCAAGCGTAGCAACCGGCGGCGCTGAGCACGGTCGGAGGGCACCGCGCTGGCTCTCACGGCTACTTCCGGTAGCGGTACTGCTGTACTTTTCTGCTGTACTCCTGAGGCGAGCTGCGAGGCGACCATACGGAGGTCCATCGCCAACCGATAGCCAGCGGCCTGCGGACGTTCGGGGCCGGGTCAAGGGTCGCAGATCGCGCAGCGACGCCCGGAGGGCGCCCTTGACGCGGCCCAGGTTGTCCGCATCCTCCACGATCGGGTGGCGATGGACGTACAGGAACATGCACAGTAGTCCACTG
>NZ_DASSTI010000007.1:0-10135 GCF_035708005.1 Segeticoccus sp.
TCGGCGGTGACCTCGGCAGCCGGCTGGGTGTCTGCTCCGCGCCCGCGTGCGACCGGGTCTACGTCGACCTGTCGAAGAACTCGCACCGACGCTTCTGCTCCACCCGGTGCCAGAACCGGGTGAAGACCGCGGCCTACCGCAAACGAGGTGCCAGGTAGCGGCGTCGCCGGGCATACTGCCGGTCCCATGAACCCGTTGCTGTTGCCCGTCGTTGCGGCTGGGAGTGATCGGTGAGTCCACCGCTGCCGGCTGCGGGTCGACAGCCACGAGGTCGGGTTCGCGGCCTGTCTCGCGGGCGCGTTGGCGGCGCGCGGCAACTGCCCGGTTCGGGGGCCCCGCCGACAGCCCACGACCACGAAGGTGAGTCGAGCCCGCGGCGCGTCAAGGGCGCATCGGCAACCACTCGGCATACCGAGAGTTGCTGGTGGTTGGCGATTCCCGAGTCGCCAACCACCAGCAACAGTCCGCGGGCGGGAGGTAACCCCAGCCCGCGGGCGTGAGGTCAGGTAGGCGGTGTCAGCCCTGCTCGACCGCGCTGAGCACCCGGTCGAGGGCGGAGGTGGCCTCGGTCAGCTCCGCCTCGGTCACCGACAGGATCGGCCGGAACCGCACCGACCGCTCGCCGCACGGCAGCAGCAGGACGTGCTCGTCGGTGAACAGCCGCGCCAGCACCGTCGAGCGCGTGGCGGCGTCGGGCAGGTCGATCGCGCAGAGCAGCCCGCGCCCGCGCGCGTTCGAGACGGTCTCCGGGTGGCGCTTCGCCAGGTCCTGCAGCTGCTCCAGCAGCACGCGGCCCATCGCGGCGGCGTTCTCGACGGCGCCGGTCTCCTCGATGATCTCCAGCAGCTTCTGCGAGCGAACCATGTCGGCGAGCCCGCCGCCCCAGGTGGAGTTGATCCGGCTCGGCACGTGGAAGACGTTGTCGGGCACGTCGTCCACGCGACGGCCGGCCATGATGCCGCCGAGCTGCGCCTTCTTGGCGAACGCGATGACGTCCGGCTCCAGCCCGAGCTGCTGGTAGGCCCACGTCGTGCCGGTGAGCCCCATCCCGGTCTGCACCTCGTCCAGGATGAACAGGGCGTCGAACTCGTGGCACAGGTCCTGCATCGCGCGCAGGAACTCCGGGCGCATGTGGTTGTCGCCGCCCTCGGACTGGATCGGCTCGGCGAGGAAGCAGGCGATGTCGTGCGGGTTCGCCTCGAACGCCTCCCGAGCCTGCTGCAGCGCGTGCTGCTCGGCGGCCTCGACCTCCGCGAGGTGCTCCTCCAGCGGGAAGGTCACGGCCGGGACGTCGATCCGCGGCCAGGCGAACTTCGGGTAGCGCGCGACCTTGTTCGGGTCGGTGTTGGTCAGCGACATCGTGTAGCCGCTGCGGCCGTGGAAGGCCTTGGTCAGGTGCAGCACCTTCGTGCCGAGCTCCGGGGAGCGACCAGCGGCTTCGTTGCGGCGGCTCTTCCAGTCGAACGCCACCTTCAGCGCGTTCTCGACGGCCAGGGCGCCGCCCTCGACGAAGAACAGGTGCGGCAGCGCCGGGTCGCCCGCCACGCGCGCGAAGGTCTCGACGAACTCCGCGAAGTAGGTGGTGTAGGCGTCGGAGTTCGCCGGCTTGTTGCGCGCCGCGACGAGCAGCCGCTTCGAGAACTCCTCGTCCTCGACCAGCTGCGGCGGGTTGAGGCCGAGCGGGCACGAGGCGAAGAACGTATAGAAGTCGAGGTATGCCGTGCCGGTCACCTCATCCACCAGTCGCGACCCCCGGCTGCGCTCGAGGTCCACGACGAGGTCGAACCCGTCCACCTGCAGGTGCTCCGCCAACGACTGGTGCACCTTCTCTGCTGCGATCGTCACCGCACATCCTCCTTTCACATGGGTACATCTCCATCATAGTTGCTGCGCTGTCCGCCTGACAGATGCAAAATTTCCGGCCTCGCCGGCGTCGGTCGTCCACCCCGGCCGGCCCTCGCCGACGCTGTCCGCCCCACGTGGTTGGGTGGGACCCGTGACGCTGTTCGTCCACCGGGCCACGTCCACGGACGTGCTGGCCGACGGCCTGGCCGAGCTCCTCGCGGCGCCGCTCGCGGACCCCTTCGCCGAGGAGGTCGTCGCGGTGCCCGCCAAGGGAGTGGAGCGCTGGCTCGCCCAGCGGCTCTCCCACCGGTTGGGGGCCGGGTCCCGGGGCGAGGATGGGGTCTGCGCCGGGGTCCGCTTCCTGAACCCGCACTCCTTGGTCGCCCTCGTGCTCGGCGTCGACCGCGACGACCCGTGGCACCCCGACCGCCTCGCCTGGCCGGTGCTGCGCGCCATCGACGAGTCCCTCGGGCAACGGTGGGCGGCGACGCTCGCCCAGCACCTCGGGCACGGCGAGCGTGGGGAGGAGGGCGACCTCAAGCGCGGCCGCCGCTACTCGGTCGCCCGCCGCCTCGCCGGCCTGTTCTCCTCGTATGCCGTGCAGCGGCCGGCCATGGTCGCGGACTGGCGCGGGGGAGGCTCGGGCGACGGCCTCGGCGGCACGGTCGACGACGACCTGGCGTGGCAGCCGGAACTCTGGCGCCGGGTGCTGGACCTCGTCGACGACGTGCCTCCCGACCTGCGCCAGGCGCGGGTGGTCGACCGGCTGGAGCAGGGCGGCCCGGAGGCGGACGACCTCGACCTGCCGGGACGGCTGTCCCTGTTCGGCCACACCCGGGTGGCCGGCAGCGAGGTCGCGGTCCTGCGCGCCCTCGGGACGCGGCGCGATGTGCACCTGTGGCTGCCGCAGGCCTCGCCCGCCGCGTGGGACGAGATCGCCGACGCCGTCGCCGCCGGTCCCGTGCCGCGGCGCGCCGACAGCTCCTCCACGCTCGTGCACCACCCGCTGCTCGCCTCCCTGGGCCGCGACGGGCGCGAGCTGCAGCGGACGCTCGCGGTCGCGGGCGCGGACGACCGCCCGATCGTTGACGTCGATCAATGTGCGGTTTCGGCCGCTCCAGCGACCAGAACAGCACAACGATCGATGCCGGAGGGGTCGACGCGGGCGCCGGGCGCCCTGCTGGGCTGGCTGCAGGACGACCTGCGGACCGACCACCCGCCCACCCCTGCCGAACGGGCGCGGCGGGTCGCCGATGCGGCCGACCGGAGCATCCAGGTGCACGCCTGCCACGGGCAGAGCCGTCAGGTCGAGGTGCTGCGCGAGGTGCTCACCGGCCTGCTGCAGGACGACCCCACGCTCGAGCCACGCGACATCCTCGTCATGTGCCCCGACATCGATGCCTACGCGCCGCTGGTGCACGCCGGCTTCGGACTCGGCGAGGTGGTCAACCGCGCAGGCGACCGGACAGTCGAAAACGGGGCTGGCAACACGGTGCAGAGTCACCCGGCCCACCGCCTGCGGGTGCGACTCGCGGACCGGGCGCCACGGCATACCAACCCGTTGCTGGGACTGGCCGACCGGCTGGTGGTCCTCGCGGGCGGGCGCCTCACCGCCAGTGAGGTGCTCGACCTCGTCCGGTCCGAACCCGTGCGGCACCGGTTCCGCCTGGACGACGACGACCTCGACCGGGTCGGTGACTGGGTCGACCAGGTGGTGATCCGATGGGGGCTGGACGAGGAGCACCGGGGCGACTTCCAGCTGCAGGCGTTCGCCCAGAACACCTGGCGCAGCGGCCTCGACCGGGTCCTCGTGGGCGCGGTGCTCGACGGCCAGGACCACGACCACCTCGGCACGACGCTCGGTCTGGACGACGTCGACAGCGGTGACCTCGACCTGGCCGGCCGCCTGGTCGAGGTGGTGGACCGGCTGGGCGCCACGCTGCACCGACTGCGCGAGTGCCGCGCCGCGAGGGAGTGGACCGAGGCGCTGCGCGAGGGCGTGCTCGGGCTCGCCGACGTGGGTCCGCGCGAGACATGGCAGCTCGCGCAGCTGGAGCGGGAGCTGGCCCGGCTCGAGGCGGCGGCGACTGCCGAGGGCGGCAACGGACGCGCGACCGCGCTGGGCCTGGCCGACGTGCACGCCCTCTTCGGCGAACGACTGGCCGGCCGGGCGACCCGGGCCAACTTCCGCACCGGCACCCTCACCGTCTGCACCATCGTGCCGATGCGCTCGGTGCCGCACCGCGTGGTCTGCCTGGTCGGCCTCGACGACGGCGTCTTCCCGCGCTCCACCACGCCCGACGGCGACGACGTGCTCGCCCGCACGCCGGTGACCGGCGAGCGGGACGCCCGCAGCGAGGACCGGCAGCTGCTGCTCGACGCGATCATGTCGACCCGCGAGACGGTCGTCATCACCTACACCGGCGCCGACGAGCACACCGGCGCCGAGCGGCCGCCCGCGGTGCCGCTCGGCGAGCTCATCGACGCCGTGCGCGCCACCGCGACCGGGCCGGCCGTCGACCACCTCATCCGGCGGCACCCCCTGCAGCCCTACGACGAGCGCAACCTCGGCGCCCCGCCGGCCGACGAGCCCCCGCTGCTGCCCGACGGCACGCCGTTCAGCTTCGACCCCGCGGCGCTCGCCGGCGCCCGCGCCGCCCTCGCCGAACGCACCGAGCCCTTCACGCTCACCGGCACTCCGCTCGAACCGGCCCACGAGGGCGACGTCGACCTCGACGAGCTGATCCGGTTCCTGCTCAACCCGGCCCACGCCTACCTGCGCCAGCGCCTCGGCCTGCTCCTGCCCGAGGTGCCCGAGGAGCGGGCCGAGGGCATCCCGATCGAGCTCGACGGTCTCGAGAAGTGGGCGATCGGCGACCGGGTCCTCCGCGGCGTGCTCGCCGGCCGCTCCCTGGCCTCCTGCTGCGACGCCGAACAGTGGCGGGGCGAGCTGCCCCCGGGCATGCTCGGGCGGCGCACCCTCGAGGAGGTGGTCGGCAAGGTCAAACGGATCACCGGGCTGGGCTGGCAGGTGATGGGCTGCGGCGGGCCGGAGCAGCCGGCCGAGACCCGCACCGTCGACGTGGACGTCGACCTGCCGGACGGGCGCCGGCTCACCGGCACCGCCACCGGTCTCGTCGGCGACCGGGCCGTCACGGTCACCTACTCCACGCTGCGCGCCAAGCAGCGGCTCCAGTCCTGGGTGCTCGCCCTCGCCCTGGCCGCCGGCGGCCACCAGGGCACCAGCAGCCACGTGGTCGGTCAGCTCCGGCAGGGCCGCCTGCCCGGCGTCGGCGCATATCGCCACGGCCCCCTCCCGCCGGAGGACGCGCGCCGGCTGCTCGGCGAGCTCGTCGCCCTCCGCGACCGCGGGCTGTGCGAGCCGCTGCCGATGCCGGTGGCCACGGCCTGTGCCTTCGCCGAGTCCTTTGTCCACGAAGGCGACACCGGCGCCGCCCTGCGCGCCGCCGACCTCGCCTGGGCCACCCGCACCGGCGCATGGTCGGTGCCTGGTGACCAGGACGACACCGCCTGCCAGCGGGTCTACGGCGGCACGGTGCCGCTGCACACCATCCTCGGCGAACCCGCCACGGACGAGCGGTGGTTCGACGGCGTCTCCTCCCGCTTGGGGCAGCTCGCCCTGCGCGTCTGGCAGCCGGTGCTCACCCTGGAACGTGCCGACGGCTCCCGCGTGGAGGAACGCACCTGGGTGCGCACACCGAGGGAGGCCGTATGACGGGCACTCCCGGGGCTGCCGCCGTCGCCTCGGTCGGTGCGCCCGCCGCGGGCGCAGCGGCCCGGCACTTCGACATCGCCGACCCGCTGCCGCAGGGGACCGTGCTGCTCGAGGCGAGCGCCGGCACCGGCAAGACGTGGACCATCGCGGCGCTGGTCACCCGCTACGTCGCCGAGGGGGTCGTCGAGCTGCCCGAGATGCTCGTGGTGACCTTCGGGCGGGCCGCCAGCCAGGAGCTGCGGGCCCGGGTGCGCGAGCAGCTGGTCTGCGCCGAGCGCGCCCTCGCCGATCCCTCCGCGGTGACGGAGCGTGACGAGCTCGTCGAGCTGCTCCTCGACGCCGACGACGGGGAGCGGGCGCGCCGGCTGCAGCGCGTGCGCGCCGCGCTCACCAGCTTCGACTCCGCGACGATCGCGACGACCCACCAGTTCTGCCACCAGGTGCTGCGCAGCCTCGGCGTGGCCGGCAACACCGACGCCGGTGCCCAGCTCGTGGAGGACCTGGACGACCTGCTCGTCGAGGTGGTCGACGACCTCTACCTGCGCGGTTTCGTCGGTGACCGGGAGGAGCCGTTCTTCAGCCGCAGCCAGGCCCTCGCAATCGCGCGCCGCGCGATCGAGGACAGCCACGCGGCGCTGCGGCCCGACGGCGCCGAGCCCGGCAGCGAGCCGGACCGCCGGGTGAAGTTCGCCCACGTCGTCCGCCGCGAGCTGGACCTGCGCAAACGGCGGCTGCAGGTCATGCACTACAACGACCTGCTGTCCCAGCTCGCCGAGGCGCTCGAGGCGGAGGACTCGCCGGCCCGCGCCCGCATGCGGCAACGCTGGCGCGTGGTGCTCGTCGACGAGTTCCAGGACACCGACCCGGTGCAGTGGCAGGTGCTCGACCGCGCCTTCACCGGGCACGCACTCGCGATGGTGCTCATCGGCGACCCGAAGCAGGCGATCTATGCCTTCCGCGGCGGTGACGTCGTCACCTACCTCGGTGCGGCCGCGACGGCGGCCGAACGGCGCACCCTGCCGCGCAACTACCGCACCGATGCCGGTCTGGTGGACGCCCTCGGTGTCCTGCTCGGCGGGGCGGCGCTGGGCGATGAGCAGATCCTCGTGCACCCGGTGGAGGCCCACCAGCAGGGAGTTCGGCTGCAGGGCGCACCGCACCCCGAGCCGTTCCGGCTGCGACAGGTGCTCGGGCGTGAGCACCTCGGTGGCGACACCAAGATGCCGGCCGTCCGCCCCCACGTCGCCCGCGACCTGGCCCTCGACGTGGCCCAGCTGCTCGCCTCGGGCGCGACCTTCGAGGAGCAGCCCGGCAGCGCCCGGCCGTTGCGGGCGAAGGACGTCGCGTTCCTCGCCCACACCTCCCGGACCCTGCTCGAGGTGCAGCAGGCGCTGCGGGAGGTGGGCATCCACGCCGTGAGCGCCGGCGGCTCCAACGTGCTGCAGAGCCGCGCCGCGCACGAGTGGCTGGCGCTGCTGGAGGCGATGGCGGCGCCCCACCGCTCGATGCTCACCCGCGCCGCGGCGCTGACCGACCTCATCGGCCTCGGCCCGGAGGACCTCGACAGTGCGCGCGACGGCCGGGACGCGCTCGACGACGAGCTCGCCGCTCGCATGCGCCGACTCGCCGATGTCTATGCGCGCCAAGGGATCGCCGCGGTGCTCGAGGACCTGACCGCTCGTGGGCTCCCGGCGAGGGTGCTCGGCCGGCTCGGCGGGGAGCGCGACCTGACCGACCTGCGCCACGTGGGGCAACTGCTGCACGAGGCGAGCGGCCACACCGCCAACCGGGTGGGCCTGCTCACCCTCCTCGACTGGCTCACGGCGCAGATGGCCGACGACGCGCCACAGAGCTCGGGGGCCCGGACCCGCCGGCTCGACAGCGACGCCGCCGCCGTCCAGCTGGTGACCATCCACGGCAGCAAGGGACTGCAGTACCCAGTCGTCTACCTGCCCTCGCTGTTCGACCGGTGGGTGGCCAAGACCCCGGACATCCCGCTCTACCACGAGCTGCCCGAGCGCACCCGCTGCCTCGACCTCGGCGGCGACCGCGGGCCGGGCTGGCAGGACGCCGTCGCCGGCCACAAGAAGGAGGACGCGGGGGAGTCGCTGCGGCTCCTCTACGTCGCGCTGACCCGCGCCCAGTCGCAGGTCGTCGCCTGGTGGGCGCCCTCCAGCAACACCGCACCGGCACCGTTGCACCGTCTGCTGTTCGGTCGGGAGCCGCAGGCGGCCGCCGTGCCCGACACGCAGAGCGTGCCGCGCAAGGACGGGGACGCGACCGCGGTGCTGGAGCTGTGGTCCCAGCTCGGCGCCTTCGCGCTCGAGCGGGCCGACCATGCCCCCGAGGTGGCGCCGGTCGACCCGGGCGCGCCACCGAAGCTCGACGTGCGCCGGTTCACCCGGTCCGTCGACACGGCCTGGAGGCGCACGTCATACACAGCCTTGAGCACGCCGCGCGACGCGGACGGGCACGAGCTGACCGGTGGAGTGGGCAGCGAGCCGGAGTCCACGCCGCGCGAGGACGAGCCCGAGGTGGGCGTGCCCGAACCGTTCGCGGCCGCCGGTGTCGGGGGGATCGGCGAGGACAGCCCGCTGCTGCCGGGCCTGGCGCTGCCGGGCGCGGACCTGCCGTCCCCGATGGGCGAGCTGCCGGTGGGGGCCACGTTCGGGTCGCTGGTGCACGCGGTGCTGGAACACACCGACCCGGGGGTCCCCGACCTGCGTGCCGAGCTGCTGGAGCGGATCGGCGAACAGCTGATCTGGTGGCCGGTCGAGCAGCTCGACGCCGAAGAGCTGGCCAACGCCCTGGTCGCGGTCCACGACAGCCCGCTCGGTCCCCTCGCGCCCGGGGTGACCCTGCGTGACATCGGCCGGCGAGACCGGTTGTGCGAGCTGGACTTCGAGCTGCCACTCGGCGGCGGAGACCGCGCACGTGCCGCGCAGCCGGGGGGCCGGGCGGTTCTCGGCGACCTGGTCCCGTTGCTGCGCAAGCACCTGCGGGCCGGCGACCCGGTCCGGGGGTGGGCGGACGTGCTGGAGGCGCAGCCGGCGCTGGCCCAGCAGGAGCTCGCCGGCTACCTGACGGGGTCGGTCGACGTCGTGCTGCGCACGGGCGGGCGCTACCTGGTCGTCGATTACAAGACGAACTGGCTGGGGTCGGCCGAGGAGCCGCTCACCGCCGCGGCCTACCGTCCCGAAGCCCTGGTGGAGGCGATGGGCCACTCCTCCTATCCGTTGCAGGCACTGCTGTATGCCGTGGTCGCGCACCGGTTCCTGCGCTGGCGGCTGCCGGGCTACGACCCGCCGGCCCACTTCGGGGGGGTCCTCTACCTCTACCTGCGCGGCATGTGCGGCCCGGACACCCCAGTGGTCGACGGCGACCCGTGCGGGGTCTTCTCCTGGCATCCGTCGGTGCGGCTCGTCACCGCTGTATCCGACCTGCTCGACGGCCGCCGCGGTGAGCGCCCGGCCGGAGGGGGGCAGGTGCGGCGATGACGGTCGAGACCTTCGAGTGGGTCGGCCCCTACGACCGGCGCCTCGCGCTGGGCTCCGCGGGCCTGCTGCACGACCTCAACCGCGCTGGCGTCCTCACCGCCGCGGACGTGCACGTGGCGCGCAGCCTGGCACGGGTCGCCCACGAGCAGGACGAGGCGGCGGTCCTTGCCGCGGCCCTCGCCACGCGGGCCGTGCGGCTCGGCTCGGTCGCCGTGGACCTCGCCGAGGTTCCCGACGCGCTGGGGGAGGTGACGGTTCCGGACGAGGGTGACGGATCCGGTGACGTCGTGGTCGCGTGGCCGGACCCCACGACCTGGACCGAACGGGTCGCCGCCAGCCACCTGACCACCCAAGGCGCGCTCGTGGTCGAGCACGGGCTGGTCTACCTGCAGCGCTACCACCACCAGGAGGTGCAGGTCGTCCGCGACCTGCAGGCCCGCGCCGACCAGTCCGCGCCGGTCGTGGACCAGGACGTGCTCGAGGCCGGTTTGGTGCACGTCTTCCCCGGTGACGGGTATGCCGAGCAGCGCGCGGCCGCGGCGGTCGCCGTCCGCTCGTGGACGACCGTGCTGACCGGCGGGCCGGGCACCGGCAAGACCACCACCGTCGCCGGGGTGCTCGCCCTGCTGGCCGGGCAGGCTGCGGCCGTCGGCGCGCCGCCGCTGCGCGTGGGGCTCGCCGCCCCCACCGGCAAGGCGGCCGCGCGGATCCAGGAAGCGGTGCGGCAGGCGTTCGAGGAGATCGAGCAGCGGGCGGTCGACGACGGGACCCGCGGGCTCATCGCCCAGCTCGGGGACGTGCCGGCGGTCACGCTGCACCGTCTGCTCGGGCGCCGCCCCGACAGCAGCACCCGCTTCCGCCACGACCGGACCCATCGCCTGCCGCACGACGTGGTGCTCGTCGACGAGGCCTCGATGGTGTCGCTGACCCACATGGCCCGGCTGCTCGAGGCGCTGCGGCCCACCACGCGGCTGATCCTCGTGGGCGATCCCGACCAGCTGGTGTCCGTGGACGCCGGCGCGGTGCTCGCCGACCTGGTCGCCGGCGCCGAGGCGCT
>NZ_DASSTI010000008.1:0-15221 GCF_035708005.1 Segeticoccus sp.
TACGAGGACGCCGAGAGCAGCGGGCCGCCGATGCCCCGGTCGAGGGCGATCTTCGCCGCGCGGACGGCGTCGATGATCACGCCGGCGGAGTTGGGCGAGTCCCACACCTCAAGCTTGTACTCGAGCGAGACGGGCGCGTCGCCGAAGTTGCGGCCCTCGAGCCGGATGAAGGCCCACTTGCGGTCGTCCAGCCAGGCCACGTAGTCAGACGGGCCGATGTGCACGTTGTCGGCGCCCAGGTCCCGATCGACCTGCGAGGTCACCGACAGGGTCTTGCTGATCTTCTTCGACTCCAGCCGGTCACGTTCGAGCATGTTCTTGAAGTCCATGTTGCCGCCCACGTTGAGCTGGTAGGTGCGGTCTACGGTGACGCCGCGGTCCTCGAACAGCTTGGCGAGGACGCGGTGGGTGATGGTGGCGCCGATCTGGCTCTTGATGTCGTCGCCGACGATCGGCAGGCCGGCCGCCTCGAACTTCGCCGCCCACTCGGGGTCGCTGGCGATGAACACCGGCAGCGCGTTGACGAACGCCACGCCCGCGTCGATCGCGCACTGGGCGTAGAACTTGTCGGCCTGCTCGGAACCCACCGGCAGGTAGGAGACCAGCACGTCCGCCTTCGCGTCGCGCAGCGCCCGCACGACGTCGACCGGCTCGGCCGAGGACTCGTGGATCGTCTGCTGGTAGTACTTGCCCAGCCCGTCCAAGGTGTGCCCGCGCTGCACCGTGACGCCCGTGGTGGGGACGTCGGCGATCTTGATCGTGTTGTTCTCCGAGGCGATGATCGCCTCGGCCAGGTCCTTGCCGACCTTCTTGTCGTCGACGTCGAACGCGGCGGCGAACTCCACGTCACCGACGTGGTAGTCGCCGAACTTGACGTGCATGAGCCCGGGCACGGACTCGGTGGTCGAGGCGTCCTTGTAGTAGTGGACGCCCTGCACCAGCGAGCTGGCACAGTTGCCGACGCCGACGATGGCGACGCGCACAGAAGCCATGGTTACTCCTTGTTGTCGGGGTTCTCGGGGAACTTCGGGTGGTCAGGGGTGGTCCGGTGGTCACCGTGGGCAGCACGGTCGCGGCCCCCAGGGGTATGCCGGGAGCGTGCGTTGGCGGCCCGCCGCTCGCTGTCGATCAGCTCGCTGAGCCAGCGGACCTCGCGCTCGGTCGACTCCAGGCCGTGCCGCTGCAGCTCGGCGGTCCAGGCGTCGACGCGCTCGCGGCCGCGCTGGGCGGCCTTGCGGAACTGGTCCAGCCGCTCCTCGAGTCGGCTGCGCCGGCCCTCGAGGATGCGCAGCCGCACCGTCTGCTCGGTCCGGGCGAAGAACGCGAAGTGCACGTCGAAGCTGTCGTCCTCCCAGGCGGCGGGTCCGGCCTCGGTGAGCAGCGCCTGGAAGTGGTCCTTGCCGTCGGGCGTGAGCTCGTAGACGATCCGGCCCCGGCGGGCCGAGGCGGTCTGCCGCCCGGTCCGGGGCGCGCTACTGGCAGGCAGCTCGCGGATCCAGCCGCGCTCGAGCAGTCCGCGCAGGCAGGGGTAGAGCGTGCCGTAGGACAACGGGCGGAAGACGCCGAGCACCGCGTTGAGTCGCTTGCGCAGCTCGTAGCCGTGCATCGGGGCGTCGTGCAGCAGGCCGAGGACGGCCAGCTCCAGCGTCGCGCTCCGACGGCTCACCGCTCACCTCCTGCTCCGGTGGACCGGGCCGCCCGGGCGACCGAACAGGTCGGGGCCGACTCACGGCATACTGACAAACAACGACTATGTCACTGTATCGGACCGATATATCGACCCGCCACCCCTCCAGCCACCCGCGCGTCGCCATCGGGGCCCGCAATCGTTGTGCTGTTCTGCGCGCTCCAGCGACCAGAGCGGCACAACGATCAGCGACAACGATCAGCGACAACGATCAACGCGACGGCTCGCCGTTCAGGCGATGACCAGCGAGAACGGCATACTTGTCCGCAGTTCACTCCCTGACACTCGTGGGCAGTCCCGACCGGAAGAAGACCCTTGTCACCGAGCCAACAGCGCAAGCCCGCCCCGAAGAAGGGGTCGAAGGGCGGCAAGAAGCGACGTTCCCGCCGGAGCCGGATCCTGCGCGGGGCGCTGTGGACCGTGCTGGGGCTCATCGTCCTGGTCGTCATCGCCTTCGTGGTCGCCTACAAGGCCGTCGGCATCCCCTCGCCGAACCAGCTCGCGGCGGCGCAGAGCACCGTCCTCTACTACGCCGACGGCAAGACCGAGCTGGACCGGTTCGGCGCCGTCAACCGGCAGTCGGTGCCGCTGTCCCAGGTGCCCGACCACGTGCAGAAGGCCTTCCTCGCCGCCGAGGACCGCAACTACTACCAGAACGGCGGCATCTCGCTGTCCGGCATGGCGCGCGGCGCGTGGCGGACGCTGACCGGGGCGGGGACCCAGAGCGGGTCGACGATCACCCAGCAGTACGTCAAGAACTACTTCCTGACCAGCAACCAGACCCTGTCGCGCAAGTTCCGCGAGATCATCATCTCGATCAAGCTGGACCACGAGAAGTCCAAGGACGAGATCCTGCAGGACTACCTCAACACCGTCTACTTCGGCCGCGGCGCCTACGGGGTGCAGACCGCCGCCCAGGCCTACTTCGGCAAGAACGTCTCCCAGCTCAACGTCAGCCAGGGCGCGTTCCTCGCCGAGCTCGTCCGCGGGCCGGCGCTCTACGACCCGGCCAACGGCAAGCAGGCCACGCACAACGCCCACGCCCGCTGGCACTACGTCATCAACGGGATGCGCACCGAGCACTGGATCACCCCGCAGCAGAAGGCGAACGCGCGCTTCCCGAAGGTGCTGCCGCCGCACCAGCAGAACGCCGCCTCAGGCCCCACGGGCTACATCACCCAGCAGGTCAAGCAGGAGCTCGAGAACAAGCTGCACCTGACCGAGGACGACCTCGCGCGCGGCGGCTACAAGGTCACCACCACCATCAACCGGCAGGCCCAGCGCGCCGCGGTCAAGGCGGTGCAGGACAACATGCCGAGCGGCGCGGGCACCGGCGACCTGCACGCCGGGCTCACCGCCATCAAGCCCGGCGACGGGGCGGTCGTGGCGATGTACGGCGGTCGCGACTACGCCAAGCGCCAGTTCAACTCGGCGACGGACGCGCACCTGCAGGCCGGGTCGACGTTCAAGATCTTCACGTTGCTCGCCGGGTTGCGGGACCACGTCAGCACCATGAACCGGTATGACGGCCACAGTCCCCAGTTCTTCCCCGAGTTCCAGGGCCCGCAGAACCCGCAGGGGAAGGTGAGCAACTACGGCGACGAGCAGTTCGGCTACATCAACCTGGTCACCGCGACGGCGCACTCGGTCAACACCGTCTTCGCGCAGCTGAACATCCAGGTCGGTCCGGCCAACACGATGAAGGCAGCCGTCGACGCGGGACTGCCGCCGCGCAAGCAGAACTGCACGCCCTCCTCGCACCACTGCACGCCGGGCCTGAACGCCAACGCCGCCAACGTGCTCGGCACTGCCTCGCCCCGGGTCATCGACATGGCCAACGCCTACGCGACCATCGCGGCGCGGGGCGAGCGGGCGACGCCGTACCTCATCAAGAAGGTCACCGGACCGGGTGAGGACTACAGCGCCAAGCCCACGACCACGCGCGCCTTCTCGAAGGACGTCACCGCCGACGTCACCGACGCGATGGAGCACGTGGTGACCGAGGGCACCGGCATCAACGCCCTCGCGCTCGGGCGCCCCGCCGCCGGCAAGACCGGCACCACCGACCGCAACCTCGCGGTCTGGTTCGATGGGTTCACCCCGCAGCTGTCCGCCGCGGTCGCGATGTACAAGGGGGACGGCACCGTCCCGATGCAGAACATCGGCGGCTTCCAGGGCCTGACCGGCGGCACCTACCCGACCAAGATCTGGACCGCCTTCATGCAGGGGGCGCTGCAGGGGCAGCCGGTCGAGCAGTTCCCGCCCCGGGCCGGCGTCAACGACAACCTCGTGCCCACGACGACGGCGCCGACCACGACGACCCCCACGGCTCCGTCGCCCACGACCACCACGACGACCGTGCCGCCGAGCCAGTCGAGCAGCTCCTCGTCCTCGCCGAGCCCGACGACCACGACCTCGCCGAGCCCCACCACCACGACACCGACGCCGACGTCCACCGCGCCCAGCCCGACGTCGCCGAGCCCCACCACGACACCGACGCCGACCCGGACCAAGCCGCCGGCCTCCCCGTCCGGCACGGCCGAGGGGACCGGTGGAGGATCAGGTGGCGGCGCTGGGGGCAACGCTGGGGGCGGCGCGAGCCCGAACCTGACCGGCGCCGTCCCGGGGGCCGGCTGAGGTGCGTCAGGCGGCGGTGTCCGCGGCGCCGACCCGGCAGGACGGAGTGGTCGCGGCTGCCAGCGAGGTGATCGGGGGCCCGCTCGGCCGGTTCGCGACGATCGGCCGGCGCGGGTGGCAGCCCGTGGCTGCCCTGCTCATGGCGCTCGCCAGTGTGTTCCTCGCCGGCGGCGTGCTGGAGAAGGCGCACTGCCTGATGCGCGGGTGGTCGGGGACCGACCAGTTCTGGCACGCCTGCTACTCGGACCTGCCCGTGGTCTACACCACCTCCGGGCTGTCCAAGGGCGTCACGCCCTACCTGCCCGGGGTGGGTGAGCACGCGCTGGCGCAGCCGATCGTCACCGGCCTGACGATGTGGGGACTCGGCGACCTGGTCCCCGGCGGCTCCGGCGTGCTGCGCCAGCAGCAGTGGTACTTCGCCCTCTGGGCCGGCCTGCTCGTCATCCTCCTCACGCTGCTGGTGCTCGTCACCGCCGCGACCGTGAGCGACGTGCCGTGGCGGGCGGCCCACGTGGCGCTCAGCCCGCTGCTCGTGACGGTGGCGCTGGTGTCGGCCGACCTGCTCGGCATGCTGCTCGCCTCGGCCGGGCTGTGGGCCTGGTCGAAGCGGCGCGACGTGCCGGCCGGCATCCTGCTCGGCCTGGCCATCCTCGCCCGCTCCTACCCCGTGCTCATCGCGCTCGCGATGGTGCTGGTGGCCCTGCGCGGCGGCCAACGGCAGCGGGCGGCCCTCCTCGCGGGCGCCACCGCCGGGACCGTCGCGGTGGTGAGCATCCCGTGGCTCGTCGCCGACAGCGGCGGCTTCCTCACGGCATACAGCTCCTGGTGGACCAGCACGGCCGGCTACGGCTCACCGTGGCTCATCCCGCAGCTGCTCGGCCACGCCCTGCCCACGGGCGTCGTCACGCTGCTCGCGCTGCTCGGGTGGGGCGCCGCGGTGCTGGTGGGCACGCGGCTGGCCTTCAGTGAGGGGCCCAGCGATGTCGGAGCAGGTGCGAGACAGCGCAGCGGCGACGTCGGAGGAGCTGCGAGACAGCGCAGTCCCGGTGTCGTGCCGGTGGCGGCGGTGATGATCGCGATCGTGCTGGTGACCGGCAAGAGCATCCCGGTGCAGTCCAGCCTGTGGCTGCTGCCGCTCGTCGCCCTCGCAGGGGTGAAGTGGCGCGACCACCTCATCTGGGCGGGGATGGAGTGCGTCTACTTCATCGCCGTCTGGATCTACGCCCCGATCGGGCAGGACCCCAACCGGGCGATCCCGGCGCACGTCTACGCGATCTTCCTGCTGGCCCGGCTCTTGGCGATCGGGTGGATCGCCGGCGCCATCTGGTGGACCGTTCCCTGGTCGCGGGATTTCGGCTCCGAGCAGGTGGACCGGTATCCTCGGGCAGGTTCGCCGGATTCACCTGTGGACAACGCGGAGCCTGTCGGCTCGGCGTGACAGGGTGATCTCCGGCGGGACGTATCGCAACCCTCCTGTCACGGAGAGACCGTGACCGCCGAGACCAAAGGAGGTGGGTTCACGCATGCGTCAGTACGAGCTGATGATCATCCTCGACCCGGACGTCGAGGAGCGCACCGTCAAGACCTCGATCGACAAGTTCCTCACGGTCGTCACCAAGGACGGCGGACGCATCGACAACGTCGACATCTGGGGTCGCCGTCGTCTCGCGTACGACATCAAGAAGAAGTCCGAGGGGATCTACGCCGTCATCACCATGACGACCGAGTCGGCCACCGCGAAGGAGCTGGACCGCCAGCTCGGGCTCAGCGAGTCCGTGATGCGGACCAAGCTTTTGCGCCTCGGCGCCTGACCACACCCCGCCTGCACCGTCAACTGCATCCTCAACTGCTGGGAGACACCCCATGGCTGGCGACACCGTCATCACTGTCATCGGCAACCTGACCGCCGACCCGGAGCTGCGGTTCACCCCGTCCGGCGCCGCGGTCGCCAACTTCACCGTGGCCTCGACCCCGCGCCAGTACGACCGGCAGTCGGGGGAGTGGAAGGACGGCGAGACGCTGTTCCTGCGCTGCTCGGTGTGGCGTGACGCGGCGGAGAACGTCGCCGAGTCGCTCACCCGGGGCACCCGCGTCGTCGTGCAGGGCCGGCTGAAGTCGCGCTCCTTCGAGACCAAGGAAGGCGACCGCCGCACGGTCTTCGAGCTCGACGTCGACGAGGTCGGCCCGTCGCTGCGCTACGCCACCGCGAAGGTCAACAAGACCCAGCGCGGCGGAGGCGGCGGCTTCGGTGGCGGTCAGGGCGGCGCCGGCGGCCAGGGTGGCTGGGGCCAGCAGGGCGGTGGCTCTGGTGGCTCTGGTGGCGCCCCGCAGGAGGACCCCTGGGCGACCGGCCCGTCGCAGGGCCAGCCGGCCCCGCAAGGTGGCGGCGGTGGCTGGGGTGGTGGCCCGTCCTACGACGAGCCCCCGTTCTGACCTGTTCCCCACACACAACACTGAAGTAACGCCCATCCTGCTGACCGGCACCCTGTGTCGAGGCAGGCTCTCGAGAAGACAAGGAGAGCACCACGATGGCCAAGCCCGTAGTGCGCAAGCCCAAGAAGAAGGCCAACCCGCTGAAGGCGGCGAAGGTCGAGCGAATCGACTACAAGGACACCGCGCTGCTGCGCAAGTTCATCTCCGACCGCGGCAAGATCCGCGCCCGTCGGGTCACCGGTGTCACGGTCCAGGAGCAGCGGCTCATCGCGACCGCCGTCAAGAACGCCCGCGAGATGGCGCTGCTGCCCTACAGCAGCTCCGCCCGCTGAGCCGGTCGCGCCGCAGATCGCGCTGATCGAGCAGAGAGAGGCTCAACCGTGAAGATCATCCTTACCCACGAGGTGTCCGGGCTCGGGACCGCCGGCGACGTCGTCGACGTCAAGGACGGGTATGCCCGCAACTACCTGCTGCCGCGCAGCCTCGCCACGCCGTGGACCAAGGGCGGGCAGAAGCAGGTCGAGGCGATCCAGAAGGCACGCGAGACCCGCGCCGTGAAGTCGCTCGAGGAGGCCCAGCAGGTCAAGGCCCGTCTCGAGGGACAGTCGGTCACCATCACCGTCAAGGCCGGCCAGAGCGGCCGCCTCTTCGGTGCCGTCACCACCGCCGAGATCGCCGACGCCGTCAAGGCCTCCGGCGGCCCCGACGTGGACCGTCGCCGGATCGAGGTGCCCACCCCGATCAAGACGACCGGTGAGCACCAGGCGTTCGTCCGGGTGCACCCCGAGGTCCAGGCGAAGCTGGACCTCACCGTCGTCGCCGGCTGACGACGATCCTGAGGAGTCGGCCGCAACAACCCGGGCTGACGACGATCCTGAGGAGTCGGCCGCGACAACCCGGCTGACCGGCATACCGACACCGCGCTGGGGCGCGGCTCGGCTCACGTGCGCGTGAGCGGGCCGCGCCCCTTCGCGTGGGTGGGCCGGTCGGGGCCGGGCGTGATCCCCGAGATCGGGCCTGGTGTGCGGGTCGGCCACTCAAAACTGTCCACGATCCCCGAGATCGGGGTCAGCGATCGAAGACGGCCACGTCGATGGCGTACTGGTCGGCGCGGTAGCAGTGGTCCCCGTACTCGACCGGTACGCCGGCGGCGTCGGAGGCGCGCCGGGTCATCGTCAGCACCGGCATCGAGCGGCCGACCTGCAGCAGCCGGCGCTCCTCGGCGGTCGTGGTCCGGGCCCCGATCTGCTGGCGGGCCACGGCCGGCCAGATCCCGCGGTTGCGCATGAGGGTGTAGAGGCCGTCGGACTGCAGGTCATCGAGGCGCAGGTCCGCCCACACCGGCGGGAGCCAGTTGCGCAGGATGGCGAGTGGAGCGTCGTCGGCATAGCGCAGCCGCACCATCGCGACCAGCGGGGTGCCGGCGGGCAAGTCCAGCGCAGCGGCGGCGACCTCGTCGACCGCCTCGGTGTCCAGGCTCAGCACCTCGGTGCGAGGCTTGCGCCCGGTGCGGCTGAGGTCGTCATACAGGCTCGTCAGCTCGGCCTTGCGGTGCACCATCTGGTTGGCGACCGAGGTGCCGACCCCACGGCGGCGCACGAGCAGGCCGCGCCCGACGAGCTCGCCGATCGCCCGGCGGACCGTGGGGCGGGACAGGCCGAGCCGGTCTGCCAGTGCCAGCTCGTTCTCCACGGGATCCCCCGGTCGCAGCCGCCCCTCGTCGATGGCCGCGGTGAGCTGCTGTGCCAGCTGGTGGTACAGCGGCACCGGGGATCCCCGGTCGATCCGCAGGACCATGGGCGACGTCGCAGTCACGGCGCCGATGCTACATGTCGCGCGTATGTATGTCTTCATGTCGATATGTCCTGACAAAACCTTGACAGGCGACGAGCACCCACAGCAGTCTGGTCCGAGCAACCCATCCCCGGCGAGGAAGCGGAGACCACGGAGCCATGCGCATCGGACTGGTGGGAGTCGGCAGGATCGGGGCGTTCCACGCCCGGACCCTCAGCGAGGTCGACGGCGTCGACGAAATCGTCCTCGCCGATGCCGATCCCGAACGGGCGCGCGTCGTGGCCAAGGAACTCGACCTGCAGGCGGCTCCCGATCCCGACGACCTGATCGGCTCGGAGCTCGACGGCCTGGTCATCGCCAGCCCGACCCAGACCCACGCCGCCCTGCTGCGTGCCGGGGTTGCCGCCGGCATCCCCACCTTCTGTGAGAAGCCGGTCGCCGGAACGCTTTCGGACACCATCGAACTGGCCCGCGAGCTCCAGGACAGCGCCGTGCCGGTGCACATCGGGTTCCAGCGCCGGTTCGACACCGGCTACCGCCGGATCCGCGAGGCGGTCCGCTCCGGCGAACTCGGCTGGCTGCACAGCATCCGGGCCAACACCCACGACCAGGACCCGCCGCCCGCCGGCTACATCCAGACCTCCGGCGGCATCTTCCGCGACTGCAACGTCCACGACTTCGACATCCTCCGCTTCGTCACGGGCCACGAGGTGGTCAGCGCCTACGCGACCGGGGCCAACAAGGGGGAGCCGTTCTTCGCCGAGTACGGCGATGTCGACACGGGCGCCGCGATCCTCACCCTCGATGACGACACCCTCGTGTTCGTGTCGTCCACGCGTTACAACGGTGGTGGGCACGACGTGCGCTTCGAGGCGATGGGCGACAAGGGCGCGATGGCGGTCGGCCTCGACAGCTCCTTCCCCCTGACGTCGGCCGAGGAGGGCGTCGACTTCCCCAGCGGACCGCAGCACTGGTCGTTCATGGAGCGGTTCCTTCCGGCATACCGGGCGGAGCTGACCGCCTTCACGCAGGTTGCCCGCGGTGAAATCCCCTCTCCCTGCACGGTTGCCGACGCGCTGCAGGCGTTCCGCATCGCCGAAGCGTGCGAGCTGTCGCGGCACGAGGGGCGCCCGGTGCGGCTCGACGAGGTGGATGACCTATGAGTGTGACCCCGGCACCGCTGACCGAACGCATCGCCGGCGCACCCATCTCGTGGGGCGTGTGCGAGGTGCCGGGCTGGGGCTGGCAGTACGACCCGCCGACCGTACTCAACGAGATGCGCGAAGTCGGTTTGGCAGCAACGGAGTTCGGTCCCGACGGCTTCCTGCCGGACGCGCCGCAGGAGAAGGCGAAGATGCTCGCGGACCACGGCCTCGCGGCGGTCGGCCAGTTCGTCCCGGTCGTCCTGCACGATCCGGCGCACGACCCGCTCCCCCAGGTGCAGGCGGCGATCGACGGCCTCATCGCCGCCAACGCGTCCACCGTCATCCTGGCCGCCGCCACCGGGCAGGAAGGGTATGACGCCCGCCCCGTCCTCGACGAGGCCGGCTGGCAGGTGCTGCTCACCAACCTCGACCGGCTCGAGGAGGTGGCGCGGCAGCAGGGACTCACGGCCACGCTGCACCCGCACGTCGGCACTATGGTCGAGACCGGTGCCGAGACGGCTCGGGTGCTGCAGGGCAGTCGGATCGGGCTGTGCCTGGACACCGGCCACCTGCTGGTGGGTGGGGCGGACCCGGTCGCGATCGCCCGTGAGCACCCTGCCCGCATCTCGCACGTGCACCTCAAGGACGTGAAGGCGGCGACGGCGGCCCGCGTCCGGGCTGGCGAGGTCGCCTACGCCGAGGCGGTCGCGCAAGACCTCTACGCCCCGCTCGGAGCCGGCGACGTCGACGTCACCGCGATCGTCGAGTCCCTCGAGAACAGCGGGTATGCCGGGTGGTACGTCCTCGAGCAGGACACCGTCCTCGCGGGGCCGCCCGAGGGTGACCGGAAGCGGGCGCTCGACGACGTCCGCACGTCGGTGGCCTACCTGCGCGCGCTGGCGGAGCGGGGCGTCCATGAGTGAGCCGTTCGACCTCATCACCTTCGGCCGGGTCAGCGCCGACATCTACCCGCTCGAGGTGGGTGTCCCGCTCGAGCACGTCAAGACCTTCGGAAAGTTCCTCGGCGGCTCCGCGACCAACGTCGCCGTGGCGGCCGCCCGGTACGGCCGGCGCAGTGCGGTCATCACGCGGACCGGCAACGACCCGTTCGGCACGTTCATCCACGAGAGCCTGCGTGAGCTCGGCGTCGACGACCGCTTCGTGAGTGCCGTCGACGGGCCGCCGACGCCGGTGACCTTCTGCGAGATCTTTCCCCCGGACGACTTTCCGCTCTACTTCTACCGCTACCCGATCGCTCCGGACCTGCTCGTGCAGGCCGACGAGCTCGACCTGGACGCGATCCGGCAGGCGCGGATCTTCTGGGCGACGGTCACCGGGCTGTGCACTGAGCCGAGCCGCTCCGCGCACCAGGCGGCGTGGCACGCGCGCGGCCGCGCGCCGCTGACGGTCCTCGACCTCGACTGGCGCCCGATGTTCTGGCCGAACGCGGAGGAGGGGCATCGGGTCGTCGACCAGGCCCTCGAGCACGTCACCGTGGCGGTGGGCAACCGCGAGGAGTGCGAGGTGGCGGTCGGCGAGAGTGACCCGGAGCGGGCAGCGGAAGCGCTGCTGGACAAGGGCGTCGAGCTCGCCATCGTCAAGCAGGGACCCAAGGGCGTGCTCGGTCGCACTCGGGACGAGCGGGTTGAGGTGCCGCCGGTGCCGGTAGACGTCGTCAATGGCCTTGGTGCGGGTGACGCCTTCGGCGGGGCGCTGTGCCACGGCCTGCTGGCGGGGTGGCCGCTCGAGCGGATCCTTCGCTTCGCCAACACCGCTGGCGCCATCGTGGCCTCCCGGCTGGAGTGCTCCACCGCCATGCCCCACGAGGCCGAGGTTGACGAGCTCCTGGCCGGCCACCTGCCCCTGGTCCCGGGGCAGCAGCCTGCGGAGACCCGATGACCACGACCCAGCAACGGCCCGCGCCGTTCCTCGGGCCCGAGGCGCTCGCCGGACTGACTGAGACCCGCGCCCGGGCACCGCACCGGATCGACGAGGCGTGGCGCACCCGCCGCCGACGTGCGCTGGTCCCGGACAACGGCCGGCTCCTGCTCGTCGCGGCCGACCACCCGGCCCGCGGGGCGCTCGGGGTCCGCGGCGACGGGCGGGCCATGGCCAGCCGCAGCGACCTGCTCACCCGCCTGACGACGGCGCTGCAGCGCCCTGGGGTCGACGGGGTCCTCGGCACTCCTGACGTCCTCGAGGACCTGCTCCTGCTCGGCGCCCTCGAGGACAAGGTCGTCATCGGCTCGATGAATCGAGGTGGGCTGCAGGGAGCCACGTTCGAGCTGGACGACCGCTTCACGGCATACCGGGCCGCGGACCTGGCCGCGCGCGGGCTGGACGGGGGCAAGATGCTGACCCGCATCGCGCTCCAGGAGGACGGCACCGTGGCGACGCTCGAGGCCAGCGCCCGCGCCGTCACCGAGCTGGCCGAGCACCGGCTGATGGCGATGGTGGAGCCGTTCCTGTCCGTGCGCGAGGGCGACCGGGTCGTGAACCTGCTGGATCCGGACTCGACGATCCTGTCCATGCACATCGCGGCCGGGCTCGGCGCGACCAGCGCCTACACGTGGCTCAAGCTGCCCGTCGTCGACGACCTTGAACGAGTCATGGACGCGACCACGCTGCCCACGCTGCTCCTCGGCGGCGATCCCCAGGGCGACCCCCAAGAGACGTATGCCGGGTGGGGCCGCGCGCTGCAGCTCCCCGCGGTGCGTGGCCTGGTCGTCGGACGGGCCCTGCTCTACCCGCCGGACGGGGACGTCGCCGCAGCCGTCGACCTTGCTGCCGACCTCGTCCACGGAGGAGCGCGATGAGCCTCGCCGACACCGAACGCTGGGTCCGGCCCTTCGGCCGGGGCGAGTCCGACGGCTTCGCCGTCGCCATCCAGCCCGACGAATCCGCCTGGCGCCACACCGGACTGCTCGTGGCACACCTGGACGCAGGTGGGACGCGTTCCCTCGACACCGGCGACCGGGAGTTCATCGTGGTCCCGCTCTCGGGTGCGGTGCGGGTGGACGTGCGCGATGCCGCCGGTGAGGAGCACGGCGTCGACCTGCCGGGGCGCGTCAGCGTGTTCACGGGCCCGACCGACGTCGCCTACGTGCCGAAGGATGCGTCGCTGACGCTGTCGGGCCCGGGCGGGGCACGGGTGGCCCTGGCGTTCGCCGTGGCCAACAAGCAGGCGGATCCCTTGCCGTTCAAGCACATCCCTGCCGACGACGTGCCGGTCGAGCTGCGCGGTGCGGGGCAGTGCTCGCGGGAGGTGCGCAACTTCGGCACCCCGGACGTGCTCGAGGCCGACTCGATCATCGCGTGCGAGGTCCTGACGCCGGCCGGCAACTGGTCGTCCTACCCGCCGCACAAGCATGACGAGGAGCGGCCCGGCGAGGAGACCGAGCTGGAGGAGATCTACTACTTTGAGATCCGGCCCACCCCGGACGCCCCCGAGGGCGCGGATGCCGTCGGGTACCAACGGGTCTATGGGGCAGGTGACCGGCCGATCGACGTGCTGGCCGAGGTCCGCACCGGCGACGTGGTGCTCGTGCCGCACGGCTGGCACGGCCCCGCCATGGCGCCTCCGGGGTACGACCTGTACTACCTCAACGTCATGGCCGGCCCGGGACCCGAGCGCAAATGGCTGATCTGCGACGACCCGGCCCACGGCTGGGTGCGCGGACAATGGGCCGACCAGCAGGTCGACCCGCGGCTGCCCTTCGGAGGTGAGCAGTGACCAGCACCGTCCGCCTCACCGTGGCGCAGGCCACGGTGCAGTTCCTCACCGCGCAGCACACCGAGCGCGACGGCCAGCGACAACGGCTGTTCGCCGGGGTGTTCGGGATTTTTGGGCACGGCAACGTCGCCGGCATCGGGCAGGCGCTGCTGCAGAGCGAGCTGAAAGACCCGCAGCAGCTGCCCTACGTGCTCGCCCGCAACGAGCAGGCGATGGTGCACACGTCGGTCGCCTACGCCCGCGCCAAGGACCGGCTGCAGACGTGGGCCTGCACCGCGAGCGTCGGCCCCGGCTCGACCAACATGCTGACCGGCGCCGCGCTGGCCACCATCAACCGGATCCCCGTGCTGCTGCTGCCCTCCGGCACCTTCGCCACCCGCGTGTCGGCACCGGTGCTGCAGGAGCTGGAGCAGCTGTATGCCGGTGACGTCACGGTCAACGACGCCTTCCGGCCGCTGTCCCGCTACTTCGATCGGGTCCAGCGCCCCGAGCAGCTCCCGTCCGCGCTGCTGAACGCGATGCGGGTGCTGACCGACCCGGTCGAGACCGGGGCTGTCACCGTGGCGCTTCCGCAGGATGTCCAGGCCGAGGCCTTCGACTGGCCGGTCGAGCTGTTCGAGGAGCGGACCTGGCACATCCCCAGGCCGCCGGCCGAGCCGGCGGTCATCGAGAGGGCAGCCGCGCTGATCCGTAGCGCCCGTCGGCCGATGGTCGTGGCCGGCGGCGGCGTCCACTACTCCGGCGCCGAGGACGCGCTGCAAGCCTTCTGCGAGGCGACGGGCATCCCGGTGACGGAGACCCAGGCCGGCAAGGGAGCCCTGCCGCACGGCCACCCGCAGGAGCTGGGTGCCGTGGGGTCGACCGGCACGACCGCGGCCAACACGGTCGCCCGTGCGGCAGACCTCGTCATCGGGATCGGCACTCGTTACAGCGATTTCACCACGGCGTCGCGCACGGCCTTCCAGAATGAGGGCGTGCGCTTCGTCAACGTCAACGTGGCCCGGTTCGATGCCGGCAAGCACGCCGGCCTGCAGGTGCTCGGCGACGCGCGCGAGGCGATCACGGCGCTCACCGCCGCCCTCGACGGCTGGTCCGTGGACCCGGCATACGGCGAGGAGCAGGGGGCACTCTGGCGCGCGTGGGACGTGACGGTCGAGACGGCATACCGGCCGGGGAGCGAGGTGACCGACCGGCTCGCGCCCGGGCTGCTGACCCAGGGTCAGGTGCTGGGGCTGGTCAACGAGCGGTCCGACCCACGGGACGTCGTGGTGTGCGCCGCGGGGTCGATGCCCGGCGACCTGCACAAGCTCTGGCGGGTGCGCGACCGCAAGGGCTATCACGTGGAATACGGCTATTCGTGCATGGGCTACGAGATCGCCGGCGGCATCGGCGTGAAACTGGCGCAGCCGGACCGTGACGTGTTTGTCATGGTCGGCGACGGGTCCTACCTCATGATGTCCAGCGAGCTCGTCACCGCGGTGCAGGAACGGGTCAAGATCATCGTCGTCCTCGTCCAGAACCACGGCTTCCACTCGATCGGCTCGCTGTCGGAGTCGTTGGGGTCACAGCGGTTCGGGACCAGCTACCGCTTCCGGTCCGACGACGGCCGCCTCGACGGGCCGCCGCTGCCGGTGGACCTCGCGGCCAACGCCCGCAGCCTCGGCGCGCACGTCATCGAGGTGCACTCCGCCGCGGAGCTGGCTGATGCCATCGCGCAGGCCAAGGCGGCGCCGGAGGACGGCGGCCCCGTCGTCCTCCACGTCCAGACCGACCCGCTCGTGCACGCCCCCGA